>DALYNO010000193.1:0-7427 GCA_031975295.1 Anaerocolumna sp.
AACAATCCGTAAGTATCAGGGGGCAAATTACCTTTTGACCCTGGCATCATAATATTTTGGTATAAATGCACCCTTTGGATATACAGCTGAAACCATATCAACTAGAACTTATAAAGAATAGAAAGAATTCTATTCAGAAAGAGGTATTTCATGAGTATAACTACCCTTATCTTCGATTTAGACGGAACATTATTAAACACTTTGGAGGATCTAACAGATAGTGTAAATTACGCTTTAAATACCTGTGGATATCCCTTAAGAACAATTGACGAAATCAGAAGCTTTGTTGGTAATGGTGTGGAAGTCTTAATGTCTCTTGCAGTTCCTTCTGGCACTTCAAAGGATGATATTCTTGCTTGTCTTGAAATCTATCGAGGTCATTATTCCAGTAATTTGCAGAATAAAACCAAACCTTATGATGGTATTCTTTCTATGTTACATCGATTAAAGGAAGAAGGTTACCACCTTGGAATTGTCTCCAATAAATATGACACTGCAGTAAAAGCATTATGTGAAGATTATTATAGCGACTATATCACCATCGCAATCGGTGAGTCAAAAGGTGTTAATAAAAAACCAGCTCCAGACAGTGTTTATAGAGCAATAAATGAACTCTCCTCCTCTGTTGAGGAAAGTATCTATATAGGAGATTCTGATGTAGACGTACTAACAGCCCATAACTCTGGTCTCAAATGTATCGGTGTAACCTGGGGCTTTCGAGATCGTTTCGTTTTAGAGCAACACGGTGCTGACTTTATTATTGATCAACCAGAAGAAATATTTCATATTTTAGCAGAACTTAATTAGTTTAAATCCGCAGGATCTTTATCACACAGAGAATATTCTGGGGTTATTTATCATGCAATGAATACGAATTTTCCAGCTTTAATTGCCCTTGGGGAATAGCTGGAAAACTGTATCTATTGTATGGCATTTATTTTATATCCATTTTATGGTACTAATCGTTTCATATCTCTGGGGAAAAGGCTGGTCTCTCTGACATTATTTCTTTCAAGCAGGCTCATTGTAAATCTTTCCACTCCCATACCAAGACCTCCGTGAGGCGGCATACCATATTTATGAATCATGAGAAAGCTTTCGAAAAGTTCTGGATTCATGCCTCTTTGTTTCATTTTCTCTACCTGCTCTTTGTAATCATGAATACGCTGTCCTCCAGTGGTAACCTCTACACCTCGAAACAATAGGTCAAAGCTTAATGTTACTTCCTTATTATCTCCATCCTCCATAGCGTAAAATGGTCTTTTGGCAGTAGGATAATGGGTGACAAATACCATTTCACTACCGGTTTCTTTTTTAATAATTTGACATAGTAGTTTTTCTTCTTCTGGTTCAAAATCATAGAAATCCTTTATTTCTCGATTATAGGTCCTACTAATAAGCTGCTTTGCCTCGTTAAATGAAATTGCAGGTATTTCATTGATAACAGGTAGATTTACTTTTAAGAGATTAAGTTCATAGCTATAATGAACCTCTAAGTAATTCATAATACTTTGAAGCATTTTGGTTTCCATCTCCATGATTTCAGTAAAATCTTCAATATAACCCATCTCGAAATCCAAGCCCATATATTCATTAAGATGTCTTGCGGTATCATGTTTTTCCGCTCTATAAACAGCTCCTATTTCATATACTCTGTTATAGACTCCCACCATCATTTGTTTAAAGAATTGGGGACTCTGTGAAAGATATGCTTCTTTCCCGAAGTAATCCAGCTTAAATATATTCGCGCCACCTTCTGCTCCTGCATATACTATTTTAGGGCTATGAATCTCTGTAAATAACTGATGCTGAAGAAATAATCTTGCTCCATTGCATATTCCTTCCTGTATTTTAAATACTGCTCTTCCCTTTTCATTTCTAAGGGTTATTGGTCGGTAGTCAAGAAGAGTCTCCAAGGAGGCCTTTATTTCGTTGTTGTTAATTACTACCGGCATTTCTTCCATTGGTGCGGACAATACAGTAAGTTTTAATAAGTGAATTTCAAAACCAGCTTTGGATCTTCCATCCATTTCAATTCTACCAGTAATTTTGACACAGCTATTCTCCACTAATTCACTAATATCAAAGGCTGCCTCCTCTTTACTCCAGATACACTGAATAAGTTCACGACCTGTACGCAGTATCACAAAAGCAAATCCGCTCATTTTCCTGATTTTATATACGGATGCTTGAATTGTTGTTTCTTCTCCCATATGTTTCTTTAATTCTTCTATATTTAAATTTTCCTTTACACTACCACCAATGACCTTCATAATCATTCCTCCAAAATACTTATTTTAGTCTAATAAAGCATGTTCAATATTAATAAATGAAAAAACCACATCTACTCGGGCATAATCTGTATGTCCCATGGTATCACCCCCCAAAGCTTTGGTCCTGGTCTATTTGACCTGAGCATCATGTATACAAGAACTAAGAGTCTGGCTCGCCAGACTCTAGCGCTGACGCGCTATCACATCAGTGACACCTTCCTATTAAGCGTCATGCGCATCCATGCGCATTCTGCACGGAGTGCTTTTTATTTTACAGGATAGTTCAGAGAACTTTCCTGTAAAATTAAAAAAGCCACCTAGATATTAAAAATACCTAGATGGCTTCTATCATATTGTGAGAACACAAATAAGATTATAATCCAACTGGGTACAAGCCAAATTAGCGCTTATACCTATGGATTAACCACAGCTATAAGCGCCGCATATCATCGTCCCTATTTAGTTGGCTCAAAACATATAATCTCATAATGAATCCCACCTTATTTTTTTACCATACTATCATAGAATACCAAAGATGTCAAACAATAAATTAAAAACTTATTCCCCACATATCCTATTCTTTCATTTCATTTATTTGCTTACAAATGAAATCTATATATAAACCTACCAGGTTAATATCACTACAATGATACAACATTCTTGCACCGACTACATCTTCAATCTCATTAAATATAAGTTCCCCTTCCTCACCAATTAAGAAATCTATCCCCACCATACCAAATTCAAACAGGTCTATAATTTTCTCTACTGTCATTTTTTCATAGTCGGATAATGGATAGAGACAAACCTGTCCACCAAGGGAATAATTAGAACGAAATCCAGTATCGGCTGTGCGTAAAACAGAAGCAACTATTTTATCACCAATTACATAAACTCGCAAATCACTATTCTTTTTACCTGTCAAAGGTTGAAGAACAATATCACTGTCCTCCATTCTATTTATAATATCCTCAATAGTTTCGGGATTATTTAATACATTCTCATCAAGCAAAAAGACCTGACTACCACCATGCCCATCTACAGCTTTTGCTACAGTGGGACCTTTTATTTTCATGAATGATTCTCTAATCTCATTATTTTTAATAAAACAGGTGTCTATAATCGGTATGCCTGCCTTTGCAACATACTGGTATGTTTTAGCTTTGTCATTACAGATTTCTGCTACTTTCCCATTATTAAAGACCGGTATTCCCATACTTTCGAGGTGACAAGATAGGAGGGGATATATCGTCCTGCAGATTGCAAAGGAAGGCAGCATGACAGAAGTTTCTTGATAGTTTATATCATTCTTACCATGCTTTACTCCAAATGCTAACTCCTCTCTATAAATCAGTATAATCTCTATTCCCCTGACTTTTGCTTCTTCCATATAGAGCTCAATGTAAGCTGCATTTTTTATTGCATCTGCCTTACTATAAATCAACCATCCAGTCATATTTCATCCAACCATTCATCCTCATTCTTTACCACTAACCAATACAAATACGCTTAATGATATACTCCATAATTTTATCTGCCACATTTACCCCAGTGCAATCAAATATATTCTTAAAATGGGCATTGGAATTTACTTCACAAACAATAGGTTCCTGCTGTTCGCCAAAAAGTATATCCACTCCGCCAAAATCTAGACCAAGGGTTTTACAACTAAGAATAGCTAAGGCAATCTGCTCTTTGGTAGGTTCATAATATTTCATTTTACCCCCATTGGTTACATTTGCCCTGAAATCCCCATTTTCGGAATAGCGATACATAGCAGCCACTACTTGCGAACCCACTACCTGTAGCCTTAAATCTCTGCCTGCACTTGATTGAATAAATTCTTGAAACAAGATTGGCTTTCCCTGGAGAAGTAAAACTTGCTCCTTTAATTCCTCATATGTATGAACCAAATAAACCTGTTGACCAAAGGAACCAAAACATTCTTTGATAACCAGTGGATATTTGAGTTCTGTTTCTACTTTCTCTAAAAACGCTAAATTAGTATACCCTATATTAGGATAGGTCATTGGTGCAATAATTGTTTTTGGCATCTTGATGCCTTGGGCTTGCAGGCACAAATGGGTAAGGGATTTGTCATCACATACTTCTATTCCATGTGCTGAATTAAATAGTAAAAATCCCTTTTGTTCTAAATACCTGGCTAATCTTACATCCTTGTCCCAATATAAAATAAAATCAGCTTTATTTAATTCACAACTCTTTCGTGTACTGGGCATAATGGAGATATCTCCATTTGTTTTAGGTATAAGTTCAATTCCATGTTTTTTAGCCGCCTCCATAAGCCATAAATGAATCTCAGAAAATTTTTGCGTATTTAAAAAACCATTGGTAATTAGATAACCTGTCATATTGCCTCCATTAGACATATTCATCAATATATTGTTCGAACTCTTCTAAGGTCATAAGTACTTTTCTAGGTTTGGTACCTTCTTCCGGCCCAACAACTCCCGCATCACTTAATTGATCCATAATTCTTGCGGCCCGATTGAAACCAATCTTGTAAACCCTTTGCAACATACCTATAGATGCTTTGTCTTTTTCGATAATAAATTTACCCGCCTCTGCGAAATACTCATCTCTGTCATTACCTTGTGAACCAGCAGTATTCTCAACAGATTGAACACTTGTAATCTTATTGACTACCTCTTCATTATACTCTGCGGATTGATTTTGATTGGTTAAAAATTCTACCACAGAGCTAACTTCCTTATCTGTAATAAAAGCGCCCTGTACTCTCACAGGCTTTGGATATCCTGATGGGAAAAATAACATATCTCCTTTACCTAGTAATTTTTCTGCACCAGACCCATCAATTATAGTTCTGGAATCAATGGCAGATGATACTGAAAAGGCGATTCTTGAGGGTATATTAGCCTTAATTAAACCGGTAATTACGTTTACAGAAGGTCTTTGCGTTGCAATAATTAAGTGAAGACCGGCAGCACGAGCCATCTGTGCAAGTCGGCAGATTGCATCTTCTACTTCTCCTGGTGCAACCATCATAAGATCTGCAAGCTCGTCTACAATAATTACAATCTGTGGTAATTTCTGATATCTTTCATCTTGAAATTCTTCAACGGTGGCGATTTTTTCATTATATCCTTTTACATCTCTAACCCCTAGATCTGCAAACTTTTTATAACGTTCCGTCATTTCCATAACAGCCCAATTAAGTGCAGCAGAAGCTTTCTTAGGATCCGTTACTACTGGTATAAGAAGATGAGGGATTCCATTATAGACGCTTAATTCCACTACTTTGGGATCCACCATAATCATTTTTACGTCATTGGGATTAGCCTTATATAAAATACTCATAATAAGAGTGTTAATACACACGGATTTACCTGATCCTGTTGCACCTGCAATTAATAAGTGAGGCATTTTACCAATGTCTGTCACTATGGTTTGTCCACCAATGTCTTTTCCCACAGCAAAGGCTATATTGGAGGGATGGGATACAAATTCTTTACTTTCAAGCAGTTCACGGAATAAAACCGTAGAATTTTCTTTATTAGGTACTTCAATCCCAACAGCGGCCTTACCAGGAATAGGTGCTTCAATTCTTACATCTGCTGCTGCCAGATTAAGCTTAATATCATCTGCAAGGCCTGTTATCCTGCTTACTTTAACCCCTTGCTCCGGTTGCAGCTCATATCTGGTCACAGATGGCCCACAGCTAACATTTGTAATGGTTACTCTAACGCCAAAACTTTCTAAGGTCTTTTGTAGTTTCAGTGCAGTCTCTTTTAAATCCCGGTCAGACATCCCCTTAACATCACCTTTTGATTTCCCTAACAAATGAAGGGGAGGAAATACATGTTCTTTTTTCTCCTGTGGCTTAGAAGAAATATTAAATTCTAAGGCTTCTGCCTCTTTGTTCTCCTGTGGCTTACTTAGTGACTTAACAGGAGATTGCTTTATCTTCTCTTCTTGTGGTATTTCTTTTGATTCCTCCAAAAATGGTTCATCTATCTCAATATTATCCATATGAACCATATCATCTGAAGCGATATTTTCTTGTAAATTAGCATCCTTCATAGCTGCATAAATGAGACGATTTAAGTCTCCTTCATCGGATGTATGAACCGTATCTATTGTAGAAGGCTGCGCTTCCTCTATTGGTTCCTTCTTACCGAATTTTTGTCTGATCTGTTCTTCGTAAGAAAGTTTATGATCCTCTTCTGATACTGTAGTATTTCCTCTGTGAATTGGTATGTCTTCTATATTTTCTGCCTTGATTTCTTGCATATTAATACTTTGATCATCTAAACCAGACTGTACAGATTTATCCTTCGTTTTCTGCTTTGCTGTTTTAACAGGCTCTTGTGAAGATTTCTCTTTCTTACTAAATAAGATTGTTCTGGCTTTTCTCTTTTCTGAAACTTCTTCCCCTGCTTCATCAATTGCTGCTTCATATTCTTCTTCCCTAATACGCTTCATTTCTTTTAACTGCATAAGAGAAGCTTCGCTTTTGGTGCCAAGGGTACGAAAAAGAGCTTTGCCAGTAAGAAACATAGAGAGTATTCCCAAAAGCGCTAATAAGATTACATATGTTCCGACAGGTCCAAAAAGAGGTTTTAATATACTTAATATAATGCCACCAAGTATTCCCCCCCCATTTCTATGTTCTGCAGATGTTTTATAGATATCTATCAGGCTTGTCTCCTTTGTATAACCTAATGTAATTAAATGAATAAATGCAGCTAAAACTAAACCCAGTGCAAAAATATTTAAGATTTTATAGAAAGCACTTCTATTGTTCTTATTAGCAATTCCGAAGGCAACGCCAAAGAACAAAAGAAAAGGCAGTAAATAAGCCAAAAATCCAATCATGCCAAATGTAAAATCTTTAATATATTGACCAACAATACCACTGAGATTAAAATTACTTAGTATTAATAGTAAGGATAATACTAAAGTTCCCATCAGAATAATTTCATCTTTGTAAATCGAATGTTTCTCATTAGCTGCTTTATGTAGAGTTCCACCTCTTTTGCTTTTCCCTTTTGGGTTTGAAGTAGTTCTTTTTCTTCCTTGATTCGTAGTCTTTTTTTGTCCGGTAGCCAAACCTAAACCTCCCAAATTACCTATTTCCCCAGGCAGACAAGGAAAGACGGTGAAATATCCCAC
>DALYNO010000194.1:0-7415 GCA_031975295.1 Anaerocolumna sp.
GACCAATCGGGGTGAGAAAAGTGCTGTTAAACAAAACATTCTAACCAGCAAGAATTCTTCACTAAAAGATCTTGGTAGTAAAATATATGAAAATGAACAAGGTAAAGGTGATTATGTCTCTGAAGGAATGAAGTACAAAGTATATTATGCTAACATAAATCAATTTGACTGGCACATACTTGTTCAAGTTCCCATCTCTGAAGTAGAACGACCGGTTAATGAATTAGCTCTGCTTTTGGCACTTATTTTAGCAGCTGCATTAGTTGTATCAGCCCTTCTAATTCTTCTTCAAACTAATGTTTTAACAAAGAGTATTCGTAAGGCAAATTCCTTTGCTATGAATCTGTCAAAAGGAGACTTTACAACAAAACCTCTCAAGGTTAAAGGAAAGAACGAACTCTCTCAACTAGAACTTTCGCTAAATACCATGCTTTCTGATAATAAAGATATCATTAAATCCATTGCTATGGGGACTGATAATGTAAGGAAGACAAGTGTAGATCTAAATACTGCTGCATCTTATCTGACAAAAGAGTATGAAACTATAAAAGATGCTATTGGTGAAGTAAATGAAGCTATGACAAATGCCAGTGCAACCACTGAAGAATTAAACGCTTCCATAGAAGAAGTACATTCTTCAATTGAGATCTTAACCCTGGAAACTGACGAAAGTACGAAAATGATTCATAATATTAAGATAAGAGCTCAAATGGTCGGCCAAAGAAGTGAGGCATCATTTAATCGAGCAGAATCCTTGGTAAAAGAAAATGAATTAAATTTAGAGAGTAGTTTAGAGGATGCCAAGATTGTTAATTCAATAGGTACAATGGCTCAAAATATATCAGAAATTGCAGAACAGGTTAATCTGTTAGCCTTAAATGCATCTATTGAAGCAGCAAGAGCCGGAGAGGCAGGAAGAGGGTTTGCAGTAGTTGCCAAAGAGATTGGTAATCTGGCAGCTCAAACCACTTCCACCGTTGTTGAAATTCAGCAAACAACAGGAGATGTTCTAAAAGCATTTAACAATTTAATTCATCACTCAAATGGCCTTTTAAAATTTTTAAAAGAAACAGTTACAACTGATTATGGTGAATTTGTAAACACTGCAAAGCAATACGGACAAGATGCTTTAGAAATTCAAGAGGTATTCAATCGTATTAGCCATATGACCTTGGGCATAGACAGAATTATGCAAGACGTTGGAAATGCAATTACAGATATAGCCGATGGTGCCCAAAATACTGCGGCTAACGGCAACAAAATACAAAATAACGTAGTTTCTCTTGCAGAGATAGTAACCAATATATCAAAGGTTATAGAAAGCGAAAAAGAAATATCCAATGAATTAACTAAAATGGTTGGTAAATTTAAAATAGATAAATAGTTTTCTAGGTAATTTGGCAGTCAGACTGAGATAAGTCTTGGCTGCCTTTTTTAGATATGGTAAGATGATACTGAGAAGATAATTCACTTATCATTCACTTCTCTCGAGTGGTTCTAGCTGGTTCTAGTGGAATTAAATAATATAACAGAGGTAAACAAATGGATATGAAATACCAGGTACTAAAACAATACTTTGGATACGATAAATTTAGACATGGACAAGCAGAATTAATAGATAGTATTTTGGAAGGAAGGGATACTCTTGGAATTATGCCAACTGGAGCAGGTAAATCTCTATGTTTTCAGATTCCTGCACTGGTTTTAGAAGGAATTACAGTAGTTGTGTCTCCTCTTATTTCTCTTATGAAAGATCAGGTCAGTGCCCTAAATCAAGCAGGTGTTCATGCGGCTTTTTTTAATAGTTCACTATCCCTGAATCAATATAGATTGGCACTACAATATGCCAAAGAGGGCAGATATAAAATAATTTATGTTGCACCGGAACGATTACTGACTGAGGAATTTATAGAATTTGCAACCAATACCAGTATATCCATGCTTGTTGTGGACGAAGCCCATTGTGTGTCACAGTGGGGACAAGATTTCAGACCAAGCTACTTAAAAATACTGGAATTTGTGGATAAACTACCTAAAAGGCCTGTTATTGGTGCATATACAGCCACAGCTACTAAAGATGTTATGGAAGATATCATCACAATGCTAAAGCTTGATAGCCCCAAAGTGTTAGTGACTGGCTTTGACAGAAAAAATTTACACTTTTCTGTTCAAAGTCCGAAAAATAAATATGAGGTTGTGAAAAAATATATATTAGAAAATATAAATCAAAGTGGAATTATATATTGTCTTACCCGAAAGCTTGTGGATGAAGTATGGACCTTATTAAAAGGAGAGGGAATAGAAGTAACCCGTTATCACGCAGGTTTAAGTGAAGCCGAGAGAAAGAATAATCAGGAGGATTTTATTTATGATAAAAAACCCATAATGGTGGCCACCAATGCCTTTGGAATGGGAATAGATAAATCCAATGTAAGATATGTGATTCATTATAATATGCCAAAGAATATGGAGAGTTATTATCAAGAGGCCGGCAGAGCCGGTCGAGATGGAGAAGAGGCGGCATGCATTTTATTATATGGTGGGCAGGATGTGATAACGAATCAATTTTTTATTGACAATAATACGGATCATGAAGAATTAGACGGAAATAGTCTGGCATTAATAAGAGAAAGGGATAGAGAACGGCTTAAAAAAATGACGTTCTACTGTTTTACCAATGAATGCTTAAGAGATTACATGTTAAGATATTTTGGAGAATATGGTTCGAATTATTGCGGGAATTGTTCCAATTGTCTTAGCCAGTTTGAAGAAAAGGATGTGACAGACATGGCTGTTCACATGATCGGCTGTGTGAAAGAATCAGGCCAGAGATTTGGGATGAGTGTAATTGCAGAAACACTTCATGGCAGTAAGACTGCCAAGCTTAGACAAAATAGAATGGATCAGAGTAAATATTACAATAGTTTAAATAAGGATTCCCTGATAAAAATTAAGCAAGTTTTTCATCATCTTATTCTAAACGATTATCTAAGTCTAACAAATGATGAATATTCGATCGTTAAACTTACGCCTTCTTCACTTGACATTATCCAGTCAGAAATTAAGATTATTATGAAGTTTCCAGTGGAAAAAACAATCAGTAAGGATACAACTTCCAAAAAGGATAAAGAGAGTAAAAATCAGAAAATGGATTATGATTTCATATTATTTGATCTGCTTAGAAATTTAAGAAGTGATATTGCCAGAACTGAAAAAGTACCGCCATATATTGTCTTCTCTGATAAAACTTTAAGAGAAATATGTACGTATTTACCAATATCAGAAGAAGATATGCTTAAGGTTTCTGGTGTGGGAAGCTTTAAGTATGATAAATATGGAGAGAAATTTATTACTGCAATTCTGGATTATAAGAGGGGTTACTCACAGTAATCTCAGCTAACTTATAATAAGGAAGAAGTATGCATCAGACAAAACCCATTAGGGAATAAAAGGATTAGATAGTTTTATAGCCAAGGACTGTCCCAAAGAGCAATGGAAGTTATAAAATTAGTATGAATCTATGATAAATTAGATAAGCATTGATTGTAATTATTCCTGTTACCTAAGTTCTAAGACCCAAATGGTTAACCTATGACAGAAGTGTTGAACCATTAAAAGTCTTAGCATAAGCAGTAAGAATAATGATAATCAATGCTTTCATTTTAGGGTAGGGATTATTTTACATCAATTCTGTATTGCTCAAGTACATCTAGTAGTTTATCCGTATTCAAAGTGCCATAACCGAAGTCTTTATTGGGGTAGGTCATATCATTGGTACGTTCTGCTGTTAGCAATAGGGTATGCTGCAATATAATATTGTTTAGATTGGGAATATTGCCTTCTACAATGCCCCATTCAAAAATATCTGCTATGATACCGGCAGTATAAGCGGCAGCAAGACTTGTGGCTGTACTCATTATAAATTGATTATTTAAATATGGACATATCACATTAACACCTGGAGCTGCTATATTGGGTTTAGGCTGATTTGTTAAGGTAAATCCCCTGCTGGCATTATAATACAGAGAATTATCCGCTGGATCATACGCAGTAATCGTTATCAGCTTTTCATTATTGGCAGGATCTGTAATGGTAGTATAAGTGTTAGGATTAATAAACTTAGTTTCTACCACGCTAAAATTATGCAGAGGCAGCCACATATGAAATTCTCCGGGTATATCTTCAGAATAGGTTGTAACATGAAACTTCCAAGAGCCTGAAGGAGGATTAAAAAATCTCAGTATAAGGAATTGCTCTGTTGAATAAGGATCATCTAGAAGTGTATCTGTTATTATGGTTGCGTCTTTATAATGAATGGTTACAGTATTTTGATGAATAGGAGGTAATCTGGATAACAAATCCCCCTCTGGACTATAAATATCAACCCAGAAATAGTTAGGTGGTGCACCCCAGAATTGAAGAGTAAAACCTGGGTCATCCCGGGCTATCTCCATATAAACTTCTTCAGTACGATTCATTATTGTAATATTTCCATAATAATGGAGCCCGCGATTACCCTCATTACCAGCAGCTGCAACCAGTGCTCTTCCAGTTTTATAGGCTAGTTCGTTAATATACCTTCCTAAAAAGCTTCTTCCTATATGATCGCTGTCATTTGTGCCCAGTGCAATTACAATTACCAAAGGCCTATTTAACCTTTCAGCTTCCTGTTCAAGATATTTAATTCCAAGGAGGATATCAGTTTCCTGGTAAGCATTCGCCAATCTTGGAATTACATAAAAATCCTTTAAATATGTTTTTGCCTCTTTTAGTTTCACAATGAGCAGATCTGCCTTAGGAGCTGTACCACTAAACTCAAACTCTGGTGCAGGGGAACCGGCGGCAACACCTGCAATCATGGTTCCGTGTCCAATGAGGTCAGTACTTGGTACAATTGATAAGGGATCCTCATTTTTAAGTGCGTCATTTATTTCTTCACTTTTATATTCTGTACCATATAAAAAACCTGATGGATGATTTGAAGAATCAATAGATTGATCCCATATGGATAAAATTCTTGTGGTTTTGTCATCCTTTAAAAAGGCACTATGTTGATAATCTATGCCAGTATCAATAAAGCCAATGATTACACCTTTACCCTGCAAATCCGTTTGTAAGGAATTGGATGTAAAGTTCTGTTGAAAGCCTTTGACATGGTCTGCTGTGAGCAGGCCATAGCAGGAAGGTATGGTATGATAGCCTAGTAAGGAGATGCTGGAATCATTCATGTATGCAACAGGGAAATGTAGTATTGATATATCTGAGGTTACTTCATGTATAGTCATATTCGGAAAAATATCTATTAAATGTGATGATTCATTTTTGTTAATAATCAAATCGGCATAATCTTCACTTGTGATTTTAAAAAGTTGTGATTGATCCATATGATCCTCATTAAATCTTTTCTTCATTATATGAATATACCAAAATAGTTTATGATTTAAAATTGTTACCTTTCATACTGTCTGCCATCTTCATCTAAATAGTAATTATTTTCATAAATCAACTTAGAAACAGGAACAAATGTATATCCTTCTTCCTGTAAATGAATAATTACCCCTTCCAAGGCTTCAGTGGTATATTTGGCGCTGTTATGCATCAGGATGATAGAGCCATTTTTTATTTCATCTTCATAAGCCACTGTTCTAATAATGGATTCTGCACCATAATCTTTCCAGTCCATACTATCCACATTCCACTGGATACTATAATACCCCAAATCTTTGGCGACTTGAATGAGAGAATTGTTAAATTCTCCGTAAGGAGCTCGAAATAGCTTCATTTCTATTCCTGTTAATTCTTTGACTCGAATGTGTAACTGTAATAATTCTTCTATGATTTCTTGTTTGGTAAGCTGTGTCATATTCTGATAACTTTCACTATTGTTACCTATATCGTGACCAGCGGCGGCTATATCTTTTAGTTCTTTTTTATATTTTCCGGCCCATTCTCCTGTTATAAAAAATGTTGCTTTTACATTATGCAAGGAAAGTATTTCCAGAATTTGCTCTGTATTCTGTGAGTCTAGTGCTGAATCAAAACTAAGTGATAGTAACTTCTCATCATGATCAACGGAGTAAATTGGCAAGTCTATTGAAGTTGCAGAATTAGTAACGTATATTGCAGATGGTAAATATCGTATGCCTAGAACAATAAGTACAAGTATTGACAAGACAATGATACCGGTTTTTACAAAAAACTTAATTTTATCAAATTTTTCATCATAATCCATAACGTCACCAAGGATATATTGTTACTACTAATATATTGTCAAACAGGAACATCTATAACCTATAAATTCAAGCCAGCCAATTGCATCATGATTCATATTGTTTGAAATAATCAGTATTGTTTCTGTATTCCCTTGGTTGGCAGCCACATAAGGATTTAAACTCTCGATTAAAAGTTCTTGTACTTTCATAACCACACATCAGGCTAATGGTAAGAATGTCATGACTAGTACCCTTTAATAAATGTTTGGCATAATCAATCCGCAGAGTATTTAAATAAAGGCTAAAAGACGTGTGGAGTTTTTCACTGAATATTCTTGATATGCTATATCTACTAATACCAAGCTGTCTGGATAGTTTTTCTAAAGAGACAGGTTCGGTATATTGCTCTGACATAAGAGTAATTAATCTTTTGGTTAAACTAGATGGCTGTGTATCTCGGTTTTTGATTAATTCCAGGGAAGGCAAAAGGTGGGCTAATATTAATTGAAGGTAGGCCTTAATCAGGGGAAGGTTATCATTTGTGGGGGGATCCAGTTTTAGTAACGATTTTAATATATATTTGATATCTGAATGAATTTGATCTCTTTGAAAAAAGGGGTTTTTCGGATGATTCATATGAAGGGTAGACAAGAAATCACCACATATTTCCAGAGGACAAAGGAGTAGAATTCCTTTATTATGTTCTGGGTTTTGGTCGGTTTCGTAACTATGAATCTGGTTTGGGAAAGCAATTCCCAATTCTCCCTCCCCAAGGACTTTGGTGTGATTGCCAATGGTGACAAGAATTTCTCCTTCTTCCACCCAGATTAATTCAAAACCACTATGTAAATGAGCAGGAAATGAAAAATCACAAAAGTTATTAAACATAAATCTATCAGAATTGTTTTCATAAATAAAGTCCATAATATCCTCCTCTAATTATTATAGGATAAGCTGCAATAAATGTCTTATTATTAATCTACTATGACAAGTATTATATCATGTGTTCTGCTATAATGAAAATATATTATTCAAATTGATACAGTATATTACTTGGAGGAGAAGGTATATGAAACATTGTATGGCAATTATAGGATTTGGCGGTATGGGAGGCTGGCATGCAGAAAATGTCTCATCACGTATTGAAGAGATTACAGTAAAATGTGTGTTTGATATTCAGGAAGAAGCACTGGTAAAGGCACG
>DALYNO010000195.1:0-3513 GCA_031975295.1 Anaerocolumna sp.
AAAAAGTTTTATGCGGAGGTTTTAACTGGGGAAGTTCCATCATCCAAAGAAAAACAAGCTAAAGAAGCCAAAAAAAATTGTCCGGTTTCAGTTATAACCTTAGCTTAGTCCTAAACTACATATAAAAATGGTCAGCCTGTTAATGATTTCATTAACAACTGACCATTTTATTTCGTTTCTTTATCATTCTATATCTGCTATCATACTTTCCCTTAGGGTATGCCAACTAAGTACTGCACATTTTACCCTCGCTGGCATATGAGAGATATCCTTTAGAGCAATGGCATCCTCAAGTATTTCAAGTTCTGCTTCATTTGTTATTTCTTGTTTAATCATTCCTATAAAAGTTTCTGTTAGATGCAGCGCTTCTTTCACAGATTTTCCCTTTATTAAGTCAATCATAATGGAGGAGGATGCCTGAGATATTGCACAACCACAACCTGTAAATCCAGCATCTGTTATGATTCCCTGATCAATAACGAATTCTAACTCAATTTCGTCACCACAACTAGGGTTGATACCTTTTTGGGTTATTGTAGGCTGGCTGATATGATGTTTATTTCTTGATGAATTGGTATGCTCTTTTAATATTTCAGAATAAATTTGTTCAATTTCCAAGTCCTAGCAACCTCCTAACTTTTTTTAAACTATGGATAAAACTATCTATTTCTTCTTTGGTATTATAAAAATATAAGCTAATTCTGCACGTGGCATTTACTTTCATATATTGCATAAGAGGCCAGGCACAATGATGACCGGCTCTGACTGCAATACCATCTGCATCTAATATAGAGGAGGTATCATGGGGATGAACACCTTCTACATTAAAGGATATGACTCCACATCTACTATTGCTGGCAATTGGTTCACCATATATGATAATTTCCGGAATTTCCTGCATTTTCTTCAGTGCATAATCTGTAAGCTCTTCTTCTATTGACTTAATGGTATCATACCCAACTTTTTCAATATATTTTATACCTTCCATAAGTCCGATTGCTCCACCTACATTTGGTGTACCTGCTTCAAACTTTTGCGGGAGGGGGGCGAAGGTAGCTTCTTGTTCACTTACGTAATCAATCATTTCTCCACCAGTTAGAAAAGGAGGCATCTTATTTAACAGTGCTTCTTTCCCATATAAGACACCGATTCCCATTGGACCTAACATCTTATGACCGGAAAAAACCGCAAAATCAACATCTAGCTTTACTACATCCAGCGGAAAATGGGGTATACTTTGAGCACAGTCTAATATAACAACAGCTCCTACACTATGTGCCTTTTCAATTATTCTCTCTACAGGATTTACTGTACCAAGTACATTAGAAACATAACCAAGGGCAACAATTTTGGTTCTTGATGTGATTTTATTCTCAATTTCTTCCTCAGGTATATGCCCATGATTATCTAAATACAGATAAGACAGAATTGCATTTTTCTCCTTCGTAAGCTGCTGCCATGGTAATAAATTACTATGATGTTCTGCAATCGAAATAACAACTTCATCCTTTTCTTTTAGAAGCATTTTACCGTAGGTATATGCAATTAAATTAATACTCTCTGTGGTGTTTCTTGTAAAAATAATTTCATGACTTTTATGACTATGAATAAATTTACTCACATAGGTCCTTGCCTCTTCATAGGCACTTGTTGCCTTTTCACTTATTTCATACAATCCTCTATAAGGATTTGCATTATAAGCCTTATAGTAATTACTAACAGCCTTTATCACTGAATTGGGTTTTTGTGTAGTAGCAGCATTATCAAAATAAATAAGAGGCTTATCTCTGTTAAGACTTAATAGTATAGGAAAATCCTCTTTATAGAGATTTAACATGTTCTAACCTCCTCTTTACATAAGTAGTAACCTGTTCTTTGATACTATCTGATGGAATCTTTTCAATTGCCGGCAAAAACCAAGCTTCTATCATGGTTTTTTTAGCAGTTAGTTCATCTAAGCCTCTAGACATCATATAAAAAAGCTTTGCTTCATCTATTCTTCCGCTATTGGCCGCATGACTGCCAGAAACATCATCTTCTTCACATAATATAAGAGGAGATGAAACATTTTTAATACCTTTGTTAAATAAAAGGTTATATTCACCTTCACTGCCTTTAGCACCAGCTGCACCTTTTTTAAAATCTATGGTTCCTCTAAAAATCTTTTTACTGCTATCTAAAAGTGCTCCATGAATATCCATATTACTTTCTGTTTTCATTCCTTTGTGTTTGGCAATATAATTAAAGTCAAGACTTCTATCCTTATCACCGAAATAGATGGTTTGTATATCAACAGCACTTTCTTTACCTTGTAAGTCAGCATGGATTCCTATTGCACTATTCTTACTTCCTAGTTCTGCTGTCACAATATTTACCTTGGATAAATCGCCTAAACTTAACCCTAAGTTATTGAAATTAATCCCTTGATCAGAAAGCATCTGGGTAAGAATAAGATGGACAACTGCATTTTTTTCCGTTTTAATATATAGTAATCCACCATGAAACACTGGAGTATTCATTTCCCCCTCATAATGTAACACAATAGTAATTTCAGAATCTTCTTTCGCTAAGATATAGGTTCTATCTACCAGGGTTTGATTGTTTTTATCAAGCAGATTATGTAAAATAACCGGCTCAGCTATTTTCTTACCTTTGGGCACTACCAGTGTAAAGTCAGAATTCTTATTCTGCTCTACAAACTCTGCTGCAGGAACACCCATACCTGTTTCAATCCCATCCTTTGCAAAGGATTCCTGATTCACCTCTACTTCACTTAAATTAAGTGATGCAAGGGATGAATTATGATAGGGTCTAATTTCAGGAATATCTTCCGATATATTAAGTTCATTTACACCCAGCCATCTAAAGGTTCTAACAGGTAATTTATTCACATTGTTTATATTAAGTTCCATAATTGCACCATTCACATAACACCCTCAGATGTTATTGCCACAATGGCTCCTTTCCCATTTTATATTTCTTAGATATTTAAACTTTAAGACTTAATTATTTATTCTAATATTCATACAGTGTTCTAGCTAACTCTTCTCGTAGGAGTACTGGATTAACCAATGCTTCCTTCCATCTCAAGTTGAATCAAGTGATTCATTTCCACAGCGTATTCTAAAGGAAGCTCTTTTGCAATTGGTTCAGCAAAACCACTTACCACCATAGCTTTGGCTTCAATCTCAGATAGCCCCCTACTCATTAAATAGAATATCGTATCATCACTTATCTTACCAATTTTGGCTTCATGGCCCATGTCAACTAAATCGTTTCTAATATCCATAACGGGTATGGTATCAGATTTGGATTTATTGTCTAACATGAGAGACTCACAGGAAACTGAAGATTTAGAATAATCCGCATCTTTACCAATTACCACTGCACTTCTAAATGTACAAGCGCCTCCATCTTTGGATATAGACTTGGAACTCATATGTGAGGAAGTATTTTTACCATTGTGTACAACTTTAACGCCTGTATCCAAGTTCTGACCAGCACCTGCAAAAG
>DALYNO010000195.1:3523-7412 GCA_031975295.1 Anaerocolumna sp.
ACCTGTGTAATTCATTCTAGAATTATCGCCCTTTAAAATACTCATAGGGTAGAGATAAGACACCCTGGAACCAAAGGAACCTGATACCCATTCTATCGTACCTCCTTTTTCTACAATAGCTCTCTTCGTATTAAGGTTAAACATATTTTTGGACCAATTTTCAATAGTTGAATATCGGAGTGTTGCATCCTCTGCTACAAATAATTCCACGCAACCCGCATGTAGATTAGCAACATTATATTTGGGAGCCGAACACCCTTCTATGAAATGTAAATTGGCACCTTTATCAACTACAATCAGGGTATGTTCAAATTGTCCCGCGCCTGGCGCATTTAGCCGAAAATAGGATTGCAACGGTATCTCAACGCTAACCCCAGGCGGAACATATACAAAGGAGCCACCAGACCATACAGCTCCATGAAGAGCTGCAAATTTATGGTCCTTAGGGGTAATAAGTTTCATAAAATGTTTCTTTACTATTTCCTCATGTTCTCTTAAGGCACTCTCCATATCTGTATAGATTACACCTTTACTTTTAACTTCTTCTCTTACATTATGATATACAACTTCTGAGTCATATTGTGCGCCCACTCCTGCCAGAGAGGTTCTCTCTGCTTGAGGAATCCCAAGTCTTTCAAATGTATTTTTAATATCACTGGGAACATCCTCCCATTTAAGCTTCATATCTGTATTAGGTCGTACATAGGTCACAATATTACTAATATCCAAACCCTCTAAGCTGGCGCCCCAAGTTGGCAGCTCCATTTCATGATATATTTTCAGTGATTTTTGTCTAAATTCACGCATCCAGGCAGGGTCATTTTTTTCGAGAGATATTGCATTAACAATACCAGAAGTGAGTCCCCTCTTCGCTGTATAGGAAGCATTTACCTGATCTTTTACATCATAAATACTTCTGTCGATGTCTTCAACCTGCGTTCTATTCTTCATCATATCCATAGTTTCACCTTATAACTTTCCATTAGCTGTATAATCTTTGTATCCATTGGTATTTATGGTATCAATTAAGGAGGCATCGCCAGTCTTAATAATTTTTCCATTGAATAAGATATGAACATAATCCACAGCTAAATATTCTAAGATCTTTGTATTATGAGTTATAATAATCAAGGAATTCTTCTTATTCTTAAAGGCTTCAACACCTCTTGATACAATTTTAACTGCATCTACATCAAGTCCGGAATCTGTCTCATCTAGAATGGCTAATTTAGGCCCAAGCATAAGCATTTGGAGAATTTCAGATTTTTTCTTCTCTCCTCCAGAGAATCCCACATTTAAATATCTAGAGGCATACTCTTTACTCATACCAAGCTGCTCCATGGTATGATGAAGTTCCTTTCTATATGGAATTAATCTAATCCCATTGCCAGTGGTAGATGTTTTGGAGGTTCTCATAAAATTCTCCAAAGTAATACCATTTAATTCCTCTGGATTTTGGAAGGAGAGAAATATCCCTTTTTTGGCTCTAATATCTGTTTTTTCATATGTAATATCTTCACCTTCGAATGCAATGTTACCTTGTTCTACTAAAAATTTTGGATGTCCCATAATTGCATAACCAAGGGTAGATTTACCTGCTCCATTAGGGCCCATAATGACATGAACTTCCCCGGTTTTTACTTTTAAATCCAATCCATCTATGATAACTTTATCCTCTATACCTACCTTTAAATTACTTATTTCCAACAAAGTCTTTGACATTTTATCACCATTTGCCTTTCCTTTTATATCCTACTATTTTAATTCCTAGTAATTTAATTCCCATTATAATACTCGGATATATGTTTTGCAAGCCCCTCATCATAATTTTTTGAATAATTACTCAGTCTTTTTCATTTTTTTAAATAAGAATAAAAAGAATTGTGAACCAATACCTAATATAAATCCAAAAATAATCCAAGTTAAAAGGGTAAGAAAACCAGCCAGGTCTCCCCATCCATCCAATCCCTCCAGAAAAGTCATATACATTTGCAAGAAGCCAATCACAGTACCCAAAATAAAAATAGTAAATGCGAGATAAAATCTAAAATAATAAAAAATACCGCCAATCATACCAAGCACTAAGGAGATTATAATATATGATATAAAATTATTCACACTCACAGCATTTAACAAGATAAATCTAACACTAGCAAACATACTAAAAAAGGATAAAATTGATATTCCTATACCGATTAAAATACATCTAACTACTATATTTAATTTTTTATCTTTTTCCATTGAACTCACCTTCTTTTTTTATTATAAACTGATAGCTTAACTCATATTATTTATATGAGTATGACATTCATTAAAATAGGCCTGCATAAGCAGGCCCACAAAGTCACCATTTACCATCGTATTTAATGGGATTAGCCGCTACATGCCCATGTTTAGCTTTCCCTTGAATCTCAGGAACAGGCTTTTCTTCATTTTTTTTCATATGTGTACCTGGATGACCCTCTGTACCATGGGGCTCACTTGGGTCAGGTCTTCTCATACCAGCTTTTGCCATAAGCGTCTCCTTTAAACATCATTAGGATTGTTAGATTGCTTTTTGTTATTTCTATTTTGATTTTGATTTTCCCTTGTAATAGGCGTTTGATAATTAGCTTTTTTCAGACGATCTACTTTATTATCTGGTTGACTGTCTTTTGCCATACATTACCTCCTTTGCATATTAATATAATAGGAATTTGCAAATCAAAAACTTATCATTAGCCTGATAAATAAATGAAGTCTATGAATTTCGCAATTGCCTACCAATCATAAAATCATTATTAATATGTACCTTTTTGAAAATCTTATACCTATTTCTACCTTAACTTTCACCTCTAAGACTTGCAAAAGTTCTATAAATATCAATAATGCCAAAACCCCATTCTCTATTTGGATAAGCTTCTGCTGTAGTACGTTTTACACCTCGTATCAATAGCTTTTTGCAATCTAGGGTATCCATGGATAAAAAATTCCCTCTTAAAATTCCCCATTCCAGTAGTAAAGCACAAACACCACAAGCCTCTGCTGTTGCTACACTAGTACCTGTAAAAGTTGAAAAACTATTATTAAGACCTGGACCATATATATCTACCCCTGGAGCTGTTAGTTCAGGTTTAACTAAATTTTCTCTCGTAAATCCTCTGCTGGCACTTAAACTTAATGCCCCTGTTCTATAATTATAGGCAGTCATAGTAATGGGTAAGCTTGCATTCCCAGGTGCTGTAATCGTTGTATAGGGATTTGGTTTCACAAATACTGTATCAGGTACAATGAACCCTGTAATTGGCAGCCAGATATGAAAACCAGAAGTAACATCTCCACCACCATATACTCTAATTCTCCAAATACCTGGGGCTGGGTTAATAAATCGAAGGAAAATCAGCTGATCGCCAGTTCTTGTCTCAACAATAAGATAATCCACATAGACAGTCGTTCGCTCAAACAGGAAATTTATCACTCTGCTTTCTCTAAGTCTGGCAGGAATTCGTGGTATATATTCACCAGTTGGTGAGAGTAAATCAATAGAATAACTCCCCGGTACCTGCCCCCATATTTCCATAGAAAAACCATTCTCATTTTCACCTACTTTTAGCTCAACAGTATCATAATTATTGTCTGAATCAATCATACCAAAATAGTGGTGACCTGCATTACCCTCGTTACCAGCTGCTGTAAGCACTACAATTCCATTTCTACTAGCTATGGTAGTCATTAATTCACCGATTGCACTACGACCTCCATGCCCACCCATATTGCTACCCAAACCCATACTAATTGCTATGGGACGATTTAATCTTTCAGCTACTCGAGATAAATACATCAATCCCATCATGATGTCATTTTCTTGATAACAGGGTACATTTTCTGGTATAAAAAAGTAGATTCTTAT
>DALYNO010000196.1:0-7408 GCA_031975295.1 Anaerocolumna sp.
AGCTTATAAATCTTATCGTTCTCATCCTGTTTGTTCTCTATAATTTCCACATTTCCATCAGACTGGTAAACTGCTTCAAGTGCTTTTTCTTTACTGCCATACCATTTTAATACATCAGAAACAGCCTGTTTATTGTCAAATCCGGCAGCAAGAAATTCACGGTATTTTTCAAGGGTCCCATAGGTATCAATTTGGATATTCAGATTTTCTCTGGACATATGTATTAGCATATGGTCTATTATTTTTTGTACTTCGTGTTCAGTGAATGCCTCAAAACTCATAGTATTGACTCCTTTTTGTACATCGTTAATCAATTCAATAATTCCATTTAAACGATTCACTCTATTTTCCAATAGCAGCTTTTGTGTTATTAAAGCCTGTTCTCTATCATAACTTGAGTCTTCCATCATTGTTTTGATATCCAATAAGGGTATTTCTAACTCTCTAAAGAACATTATTTGTTGGAGCTTCTCAAAAGCTTTGTCATCGTAAAGACGATACTTAGCATCTGTTAGGTGTGTGGGTTTCAGCAATCCGATTTCATCATAATAACGTAATGTTCTTATGCTTATGCCTGTAATTGCTGACACTTCTTTAACCGTTTTCATACAATCCTCCTGTCGTTTCTAGCATAAATATGCTATTACGAAACTCATAGACCTGTTTTATATATCATGTAAAAGATACAGTTCTATAGCTGAATCTCACCTGCTGGGTGACTGAAGCCATAAAAGTTGTATCATTTGTATGATAAATGCAAAAAAAGTGATTGTTTCGTAATTACCTACTAGCATAAACCCTCACGCCGCGTGAGAGTCAATACATATCCTTTCATTTTCTTCAATTATAATATAAAGTTGTTAAGAAAAACAGAAAAGCCATTAATAAGTGTGTAAAGAAATGTCTAGTAATTAAGACTTATTGACAAGAAATAATAAGCCTTACACATACCCCAAGTTTCAAGGTTATCCAAAATGACACAGAACTGACAAAATATACTAATAAATTTTAAGGTAGAATGCTAAGGAACATAAACAAAAAAACCGATAAATGTAGAATAAGGATGAAACACAGGAAGAAATCAGGGAGGACTAGAATGAAGAAAAGTAACATAATGTACTGGCTGACTGGTATATGTTTATTTGTACTTATAACAGCAGCTGCCTTAAAATATAATCAGGTTAATGCTGCGGGAGATTTTGTATTTGTAACGAACAGCGCGTCCTACAGCAATGGTGAAACCATATTACTAAACTCAGCCTCTCAACAGATATGGATTGCTGATAATACAGGTGGTATTCCAACAAGTACGGATGTTAAGTGGGATTTACAGGGGATAGATGTATTAGATTTTGATGAGAATTCTGGTACTACACCCATTACTCAACCTTTAAGACGTACAATGAAACGTGTTGGGCCAGGGTATGCAACAATCACGGTAACATTTACAGTGAATAATGTTACATACGTCAAGCAATGTAATATACAGATTGATTTTGATGTAAATCAAGATAATCTAAGCAATACTACTACAACAGAGAAATCCTTATTCTTTGGCAAAGATGATATTGGGACCAAAAAAATTAATCTAAAATATAAAAATGCTAATGTTGGTACTGTTATAGATAACAACAGTGCATCTCTTTCTTGGGAATCAGAAGATATAAACATTGCTACAGTAGATCAGAATGGTAATGTTGAAGCCAAGGGAGCAGGTAAGACCAGAATTAAAATTACGACTAATAGAACTTCGAAACTGTCTAACCCTTTAGAGCAATATGTTACAGTAATTGTTTCTCCTACTGGTAAAGTAGGAACTACAGGTAATGGTCAGTATTCCCTTGACATTAACTCAAGCAGTACGGTTCAAATAATTACAAATGCCAAGGATGCTTCTAAATTAACATGGAGATTTTATGATTCAAGTAAGAATTTAATATCTGATCCAACCAGATATTTATCTTATTCTCTGCCAGGAGATAGTACCATAAGTTTAAGTAAAATGAAGGCAGGAATTTATTATGTGGTAGCATATGTGGATGCTGATCATATACCCTCTCCCTTAGATTTAGATGCCAATGAAACAAGTGCAACACCATTTCTTAAAATTAAACTGACAGTACCACCGGTTATTACAGGTTCCACAGTAACGATGAGCGTTGGAGATACCTATAGCATTTGGAATAATTCCAACCTTTTAGATGATACACCAATTACATATGTTACAGATCCAGCACTGCAAAATGTAATATCAATTGCAAATGGAATTATTACAGCAGAGAAATTAGGTGACGTTAATGTTATCGTGACTGTTAATGGTGTTACATTTACAATTAAAGTTAAAGTTATAGATTACATAAAGTTAAGTATGTCTCAAGCTAATGTGTATACATCGGGGACCCTATCTTTAGTAGCTTACACCTCTAACAATGCTCCAATCAAATGGGAGTCAAGTGATGAGAAAATAGCTACTGTTACAGGAGCAGGGAATACTGCAGTAGTAAAAGCATTGGCAGTTGGGCAAACCACCATTACTGCCTCACAAATTATAGACGGTGTAGTAAAAAAAGCAACCTGCGTTATCTTTGTGCAAGCAGGTGTTAGTAAAATAACTATTAAACCATCAAGCCTTTCACTAAATAAAGGTGATAGTACAACACTGCAGGCAGAAATCGAACCCTCGGGAATGAGCAATGTAAGTTTAAGCTGGGCTAGTTCTGATGAAAGTATTGTATCAGTTGAACCAACTGACAGTACAAGAGCTGTAAGCATTAATGCAAAAGCTGCCGGAAGCGTAATCATTACAGCTATAAATAAAGATAATGTAGTAGTAGGGTACAGTAGGGTGACTGTAAAAGAAAAGGTAACAGGCATTACTTTATCGGCAAGTAACCTTTCCCTTTTATTATCTGCAAAGACTTATCAGCTTAGAGCTATTATAACACCAGATAATGCAACAAATCAAAACGTAACATGGAAATCCAGCAACACAGCAGTAGCTACTGTAAACAGTTCCGGACTTGTAACTTTGGTAAGTTCTGGAACAACAGCAATCATTGCAACATCAGCAGATGACCCTTCAATTGTCGCAATCTGTAATATAACAGTCGGACAATCTGTTACTGATATTAAATTGGATGAAACAACCAAGACTATGTATGTTGGTGATACTGCAAGAATGTCATATATTATTGCGCCAACAAATGCATCTAATAGAGATGTGACTTGGAGTACAACAAATCAGGCTGTTATTAGCGTTGATACCAATGGACAAGTTACTGCCAGAGGTGCTGGTGTAGCAGTATTAGTACTTAGAAGTGCAGATGGTTCCTTTATGTCCACCTGTACAATTACAGTAAAACAAAAAGCAACAGGTATTGATTTTGATGTAACAAATCTGGAATTGAATGTTGGACAAACCTATACAATAAAAGTTACTGCAAAACCTGCAGATGCCACAGATTTTACCTTAACCTGGACTTCTCTGGACAATGCAATTGCAACAGTAGATGAAAAAGGTACCATTACAGGTAAAGCGGTAGGTAAAACTGTAATAATGGCCACATCCTCAGCTGGAGGAGCAGTATATTGTAATGTAATAGTGAAGGCAGCAGCAACAGGTCTGCAGCTTAATTATAGCGAAAAGACTGTAGTAATTGGTGATAGTCTTGATATTAAAGCATCCATTATTCCTTCTAATGCAGCAAGTACTGTTAATGTGGTCTGGACAAGTTCTAAACCAAGTGTTGCTACCATAAGTTCTTCTGGTAGACTTAAAGCTATAAAGGGTGGAACTACAATTATCACAGCCAAAACAAGCGATGGTAAATATACATCCTTTTGTATCATTCATGTAGTAGAAAAAGTTACAAGTATAAAATTAAATAAAACCTATTATAGACTAGGTTTGAATAAAACTTACACTTTAAAAGCAACAGTAAAAACCAACGCAGCAACTAATCCTAAAATTAAATGGACTTCCAGCAATACAAGAATTGCAACGGTAGACCAAAAAGGTAAGGTAACTGGTAGAAAAATAGGAACGGTAACCATAACCGCCGCTGCAACGGATGGCAGTGGAGCTAGAGCGGTAAGTACAATTAGAGTTGTTCGTGCAGTATCGTCAATAACCATGAATAGAACTTCCGTAAATACAGTTGTTGGGCGAAGTGTTGCCTTAAAAGCAACAGTTAAACCCTCTAATGCCACCTTTAAAACAGTAAATTGGACATCCAGTGATGAAAAAGTAGCGATTGTAGATTCCAGCGGACGTGTTACGGCATTAAGTGCTGGTGCAGTAACAATTAAGGCCTCTGCCAAAGATAATAGTGGACGATATGCAACAAGTTATGTTGTAGTAAGTCAAAGAGTACCTGCTAATAGTGTAACTATTATTAATCAGAACCTAACCATGGTAGTTGGTGAAACCACAACAGTGCAAAAAGCTATTAATCCTACTACATCAACGGATTCTTATATATGGCAGAGCGATAATAAAACAGTTGCTTCAGTAGACTCCTCATCCGGAAGAGTAACAGCTCGAACACCGGGTATAGCTAATGTTACAGTAATGACTGAGTCAGGTAAAATGGCAACAACAAAGGTTACTGTTGTAGGGTTGAATACTACAAATCTTACGTTAGAACAATATACAAACTATACATTGTCTGTAGTAGGTGTTACAAATGGTGTTACTTGGGATATTGCTGACAGCTCTATTGCTGTTGTTACCAATGGTTATGTGAGTACCAGAAAAGTTGGTTCTACAACTATAACAGCTATTGTAAATGGCAGAAGATTAACCTGCAGACTAAATGTTACTAAAATAGGATAAACAAATATAAATAAGTAACTATACTTTTTCATTAAGTATTTTATTTAGGAAGCTGTCGCAAAATATTAATAGGGATTAACTTGCCATTATAAAGACGTAAGTCAAGACCTAGTACTACATTTTGTGATAGCTTCTTTTTTATTCTATTTTTTGACCTATTGCGTACAAAATAATTTTGTGTTAAAATATAACAAGAACATATGTTTATGGTTGGAGAGCGTAAGAGTGTTTGTAATAAAAGCAAACTATAGGAGGAGTCAACTTGCTACTTAATTTACATGTGAAGAATTTTGCCATTATTGATGAAATTGATGTGACATTCCATGATAACTTGAATATTTTAACAGGTGAAACTGGTGCTGGTAAGTCAATTATTATTGGTTCTGTTAATGTCGCACTGGGAGGTAAGATTTCCAAGGATATCATACGCAAAGGTGCGGATTACGCCTTAGTAGAATTGGTGTTCTTAGTGGAAGACAACCATATCTTAAAAAGAATGGAAGAATTAGATCTTCCAGTTTCTGACGGACAAATAATTATTACAAGAAAGATTACAGGTGTTAAAAGCTTTTGTAAAATCAATGGTGAAACAGTGACTGCCGCTACACTAAAAGAAATTGCGGGTCTTCTTATTGATATCCATGGACAACATGAACATCAATCTTTGCTATATAAAGAAAATCATTTAAACATAGTAGATCGATTTGCCAAAATTCATTTAGGTGATTTAAAGGCACAGTTGGCAACAGAATTTAGCTTATATCAGAATTTAAAGAATAAATTAAATGAATTGAAAATAGATGAGGATAAACGACTTAGAGAGATTTCTTTTTTAGAGTATGAAATCAATGAAATAAAATCTGCTGCCCTAAAAGTTGGAGAAGATGAAATTTTAATGATGGAATATAAACGTTTATCTAATGCCAAGATAATTAATGAAGGATTAGGTCATACATATGATTTGATGGGGGATCAATCTGGAAGTGCTGGTGAAAATATTAGCAGAAGTGTCAAGCAATTAGCTAAGATTGCGGAATATGATACAGTGATTGGTGATTTATATCATCAGATTGTGGATATTGAAGCACTGGTTTCAGATTTTAATCGAGAACTATCAGAATATATGAATAATACAACCAATCAGGATGAAGAATTTATATTGGTAGAACAAAGATTAAACTTAATTAATCATTTAAAAGCGAAGTATGGGAATAGTACGCAAGAGATTTTGTCATACTGTAAAGAGAACGAGTTGAAATTAGATCAGTATAACAACTATGAGGATACAATAAAAGAGTTATCGAGTGCATTATCAGCCTCTGAAAAAAGATTAGAGAGCCTGTCAAAAGAGGTTTCAGTGATCAGGAAGGCTCAATCAGAGCAGCTGGGTCAAAAAATTACAGAAGCTTTGATTGATTTGAATTTTTTAGAAGTTAATTTTGCAATTAATATGGAGCAAACTGGCCATTATACCTCTAATGGGTATGATGAGGCGGAGTTCATGATTTCAACCAATCCAGGTGAAGAAATGAAGCCATTATCCAGAATTGCCTCTGGTGGGGAAATGTCTAGAATTATGTTAGCAATTAAATCTGTATTAGCCGATAAAGATGAGATTGAGACCTTAATATTTGATGAAATTGATGTTGGTGTTAGTGGCAGGACAGCACAAAAAGTCTCTGAAAAGCTTTCTGTTATCTCAAATACCCATCAAGTTTTGTGCATTACGCACCTGCCTCAAATTGCAGCTATGGCAGATTCTCATTATATCATTGAAAAACGAACAGATGGTGTGTCAACAAATACCGTAATCAGAAATTTAGGACAAGAAGAATCAATAGATGAAATTGCCAGAATTCTCGGAGGAGCTGAAATTACTGACACTGTTAAGACCAGTGCAAAAGAAATGAAAGATTTAGCGAAAAAAACTAAAAATTTCAGACTGAAAAAAAATTAAATACACATACTATAAAGGCAAGTTGTGCAAGGATATACACTTAGTGTATATCCTTTTTTGATGTCTAAAAATTTTGAAACTGCGATTAAATAACGCATAGAGGGAGCTAAAGATGCATAGAAAAACTGTTTATCGAAAAATTTTAATATTGGCTTTGTGTTTAAATCTGCTTGTATTATTATTTTTTACTTATAAGGAATTGGATGACAGTATTCCGGATTCAATTAAAATTGTAGTTGGTGAAGATGAAAACTTTAATTTTAATTTACCCATTGAAGGTAGTATTTCAGGGGAAGACATAGACGTAATTAGTGTAAACAATAAGACAGTGCCATCTAATCTAATTAAATTTAATTTAAATAAGCCATTTAGTATAAAGTCAGATCAAAAAGGTAGTTATACCATCCAATTAAAACTATTTGGCTTTTTAAATTTTAAAGAAGTAAAATTAGGTGTAATTGATAAAATGGATTTAGTACCATCTGGTAGCCCAATTGGTATTTACATTGAAACCAATGGTGTAATGGTTCTTGGTACAGGTGTCATTAGCGGAGAAGATGGGCTTAATTACGAACCGGCTCTTAATAAATTACGTACAGGTGACTATATTACAGCTG
>DALYNO010000197.1:0-7399 GCA_031975295.1 Anaerocolumna sp.
TGGGAAAACAGCAATTATACCTAAAGCTGGACTTGATACACTCTGTCATACAAATAATATGAATATTGGTATTTTTATAGCCATCGGCATAGTAATACTGATTCATATCATTCTGAATAAGACTACATTTGGTTATGAATTAAAAGCTTGTGGACTTAGTCCTGACGCAAGTAAATATGCAGGTATTAATGCAAAGAGAAATATTGTTTTATCTATGACAATAGCAGGTGCGCTCTCTGGTATCGGAGGCGGATTATTATATCTTGCAGGCTCTGGAAAATATCTGCAAGTTCTTGATGTATTGGCACCACAAGGTTTCAATGGTATCTCCGTTGCCTTACTTGGTATGTCTAATCCAATTGGTGTTTTATTTGCTGGTATCTTTATTGCACATATTACAGTTGGTGGTAATAATGTTCAATTATATAATTTTGTACCAGAAGTAATTGATATAATTATTGCAGCGATTATTTACTGCGGTGCGTTTGCTTTATTATTTAAGGCTGTTATTTCTAAACTTCACAGAAATAAAACTAATGTGATGAATCAGACTAAGGAGGAAAGCTGATGGAAATTTTATATTTTATTGTACAGCAGACAATGTTTTTTGCCATTCCTCTTTTAATTGTTGCATTAGGAGGAATGTTCTCCGAACGAAGCGGTGTAGTTAATATCGCTTTAGAAGGTATTATGGTTATGGGCGGTTTCTTTAGTATCGGATTTATTCATATCTTTCAGAATAGAATGAGTGGACAGATGCTTTTACTTTTAGCAGTGGTTGTGGCAGGTATTTCAGGAGCCATATTCTCATTATTACATGCCTTTGCTGCTATTAATTTAAAAGCAGATCAGACCATCAGTGGTACAGCACTTAACTTATTTGCGCCAGCATTTGTAGTGTTTGTTGCAGAATGATTCAAGGTGTACAACAGATTCAATTTAAAGACACTTTCCATATATCTAAAGTTCCATTTTTAGGCGATATCCCTGTCCTTGGATCTCTATTATTTAGAAATAGTTATGTTACAACATACATTGGTTTGGCTATTGCACTTCTAAGTGGCATTGTTATTACTAAAACAAAATTCGGCTTAAGACTTCGTGCCTGCGGTGAACATCCGGGGGCGGCAGATTCTGTAGGTATTAATGTTTATAAAGTTCGTTATGCAGGCGTTATTATATCAGGAGCACTCGCGGGTATTGGTGGGTTAGTATTCATAGTACCAACCTCTACTAACTTTAATGCCAGTGTTGCAGGATATGGTTTCCTTGCATTGGCAGTATTAATTTTTGGTCAGTGGAGAACAAAGAGAATTTTTGTAGCTGCATTTTTCTTTGGTATTATGAAGACTTTTGCATCTGCATATTCAGGAATTCCATTCTTAAAAGTACTTCCAATCTCCAATGAAGTATATAAAATGATTCCATACATTGCTACATTAATAATTCTTGCCTTTTCTTCTAGAAACTCTCAGGCACCTAGAGCAGAGGGTATTCCTTATGATAAGGGAAGCAGATAAGTATTATACTTTAGAAATATAGTTATAGTTTTACTTAATAAAATAACCTCTCTGGTGTTAAAATAATTAACGCAGGGAGGTTATTTTAATTGTATGCGTATCAGTCTATCCGTTTTATAGAAGGATGCGTCAGTTAGCTAATTTATGGCACATATCTAATTGTATAAACAATTAAGAAGTTTATAACTGGGCTTTTTGCCCTTTCTGACCTCTTTTTCTGTTACGTACCTTCTTGACACTTAAGTTTTTACCGTTATAGGTAAAGGTTTCTTCCGCTGGCTTTGCCACATGAGTGAAACATACCCAGTCATTTTTATCTAAATCTATGGACTTAACACCTCGTCCAGTCTTTTTCATTTCGCTAACTTCTGATAGCGGGAACCCAAGAGAGAGCCCTTTTTCAGTAAGAATAACTACTTTTAAGTCATTGGATAAAATTTCTCCTCCGCTTAGGAGTACTACGTTCATCAATGAGTCTTCTGAATCTAGTTTTGTTGCTTGAATCATAGCTCGGTTTGTTTCAAACTCAACACCACTTACTAACTTAATATATCCAAATTTGGTGGAGAATACCACTTGTGATTCAAAAAGCTGTTCAAAGGAAGTATATAACAAAATAGTTTCTTTATCAACTTTACAAAGGGTGTGAATTAAGACACCTTTATCTTTAATTTTGCATTTAGGTATAGCCGATGCCTTGACTTGATATAGGTTACCCTCTGCGGTGAATAAGCAGAGTTTATCAGTATTTTTCATTAGAATAATATTAGGGTAATCCTTTTTATTTTCCTCTGAAACTCTTAAAAAGCTTGGGGCATCAAGTGATTTGGTATATCCGAAACGATCAATTAATACATAGATATCTTCAACCTTAACTTCTTCTACATAATCAACATTAGAAATATTACTTAACTGGGTTCTTCTTGGTATATTAAATGTCTTTTTATATTCTTTTAATCTGGATTTTATTACTTTATAAAGTTCAGTTAAGTCGGATAATATTAACTTGTACTCACTTATATTTTTAAGAAGAGTTTCATTTTCTTCATGTAGTTTTAAAATCTCTAAACCGATTAATTTACTCAGAGGCATGGATAGTATGGCATCCGCTTGATTTTCTGTAAAGTTAAGTACTGCGGCTTCGTTTTTGGAAGCTTCTGATTTAAACTTAATTTCAGTGATATCCCCATTGATTAAACATGCTTTTGCTTGCTTAATAGATGAGGAACCCCTTAATATTTCAATAATTAAGTCTATAACATCAGTGGCACGAATTAAGCCATCTACAATTTCTAAGCGGTTTTCTGCTTTTTTTAATAGATGATTATATTCTTTTGTATAAAGTTCTTGCTGGAAGTTAATGAATTCGGTAAGTATTCTCTTTAGGTCAAATGTAATAGGTTGCTGGTCTTTTACCGCTAACATATTTACTCCATAGGTATCTTCCATAGGAGTTTTTTTATACAAACCATTTAGCAGATTATCTATGTCACGATCTTTCTTGACTTCAATAACAACTCGGATTCCCTCTTTGGAGGATTCATCCCGTACATCATATATTTCATCAAATACCTTATCCTTCATTAAGGAAGCCAGGCTTTCCACTAATTTAAGCTTGTTGCCTGCAACTGTATATGGAATTTCAGTTATTACGATGTTCTTTCTTCCGTTATCACTATTCTCTATTTCTACTTTGGAACGGATTCTCACCTTTCCTTCACCTGTATCATATATATGTCTTATGTCATCTTGGTTAATAATGATACCGCCAGTAGGGAAATCTGGTGCAGGGATATATTTCATTAATCGATCCAGAGTAATTTCCGGATTATCCAATATTGCTATAGCACCATCAATTACTTCTACAGGATTATGGGGTGGTATATTGGTAGCCATACCTACTGCTATACCCGTTGTGCCGTTTATTAGTAGATTAGGGAGCATTGCTGGAAGAACCACAGGTTCTTTTTCACTATCATCAAAGTTCGGGGTAAAGTCAACTAATCCTTTTTCCAGATGGTCCAGCATAGTCATGGCACCAAGGGACAATCTGGCCTCAGTATAACGCATAGCTGCTGCACCATCCCCATCAATAGAACCAAAATTACCATGTCCATCTACAAGAGGAATGGATAAAGAGTAATCTTCCGTCATACGAACAAGGGCTTCATAAATAGAACTATCACCATGGGGATGGTATTTACCCATGGTATCACCAACAATACGAGCGCTCTTTCTGTGAGGTTTTTTGGGGTCTAATCCTAACTCGCTCATGGAGTATAGAATACGCCTTTGTACTGGTTTTAAGCCATCCCGTATATCGGGAAGTGCTCTTGCTATGATTACACTCATCGCATAATCCCGATAAGAATTTTTCATTTCTTCTGAAAAATCCAGTTGTATGATATTTTCTATATTGTTAGCCATAAAGCCTCCTTGTAAATCAGGTTATTTTTATATATTTTTATTCTATTATAAATCAAAGCAGAAATTTCTACCTTTTCAGTTAATAATTGTATGGACAACTTAATCTTTCTGAAGTTAATATATTTAGATATACCTTAACCCCCGTATATAAGTTGTTTTCTTATTTTATAGGAAGGATATACTGTATTTATTGCCTGCCTTATTGAAAAATTATCCTTAGAGGACCTTATTTCACCAACATAATGTCCTAGATTTCGTAACGAGTCTCATCTGAAAATGCTTCTTTGGCATGCAAATCCTCTTCCATATTAAATATCTACCTTGGCATACCTTGCCTCTTCCATAATAAAGTTCCTTCTGGGGGGAACATTGCTACTCATAAGTGTTGTTGTGATTTCATCGGCTTCAACAGTATCATTAATGGTAACTTGGGCAAGTATTCTGGTTTCTGGATTTAATGTAGTTTCCCATAATTGATTTGCATCCATTTCACCAAGACCTTTGTAGCGTTGCAAACTAATTATTTTATGATCAGGCCTTTTACGAAACTTCTCCAATTCAAAATCATTAAATAAGTATTCGGATTGCTTTTTCTTTTTACCCTTTACCGTTGTCTCATATTCTACTTTATAGAGAGGGGGAAGGCCTCTAAATACTTTGCCTTCTAGAATTAAGTCCGGCATGAAGCGGTAAAAGAAAGTGAGTAAAAGTGTACTAATGTGAGCACCGTCAACATCCGCATCTGTTAAGATAATAATTTTTCCAAACTTTAATTTATTAATATCAAAATCATCACCAATTCCGCAACCAAAAGAGGCAATCATGGATTTGATTTCATTGTTTACTAATATTTTTTCCAATGAAGATTTCTCAACATTTAGAATCTTACCTCTTAAGGGAAGAACTGCCTGGGTTCTTCTGTTTCTGGCGGTCTTAACAGTACCTCCGGCAGAATCACCTTCTACGATATAAACTTCACACTCCTCAGGTTTTTTGGAGGAACAGGAGGCAAGTTTGGATTTGGTATCCACATCTAAAAGCTGTTTTAAGACAGCTGTACGGGCCTTATCACCGGCTCTTCTGGCAGCGTAGGATTTCATGGAGTTATCCAAAATGTTTTTCAGTACTTCAACATGTTTGTCAAAATAACGCTGCACCTCAAAGGAGAAGACTTCATCAACTGCACTTTTTGCATCTGTATTACCTAATTTTGTTTTGGTCTGACCTTCAAACTGAGGATCTGGATGCTTAATAGAGATAATGGCAACTAAACCGTTACGAATATCTTTACCATCGAAATTTTCATCCTTTTCTTTTAAAACACCTAACTCTCTGGCATATTGATTCATCACTCTGGTAAGAGCAGACTTAAAACCTGTAACTAAAGTTCCTCCGTCTACTACATTGATTCTGTTGCAGTAAGCATTGATTTGTTCAGAAAAACTGTCTATATATTGAAAGGCAACTTCTACTTCTATTTCACCACTTGAGCCAAGAATATAGATAGGTTCTTCATGAAGGGGATTGGCATCTCTATTTATATAAGATACAAAACTTTTAATACCAAATTCTTCTTGATAGGTTTTTTGTTCTCCTGTGTTTTGATCAAGAAAATGAATTGCTAAATTTTTATTTAAAAAGGCGATTTCTTTTAATTTCTTTTTAATTGTATCCGCTTTAAAGTCAACAGTTTCAAAGATGGTATCATCAGGATAAAATGTAACCTTTGTTCCTGTGTCACTTTTATTGCATTTTCCTACAACGGGCAATAAACCGTCTACAAGTTCTGTAACGGCATGTCCACCATTCATATATTCGTCGCGATATACTTTACCATCACGTTTCACTTCTACAATCATTCGTTTGGAAAGGGCATTTACAACAGAAGCACCAACACCGTGAAGACCACCAGACACTTTATAAACAGAGCCGCCGAACTTGCCGCCGGCATGAAGAATGGTATATACCACTCTGGCAGTGGGGATTTTTTTGGTAGGATGTATATCAACAGGGATACCTCTACCATTGTCAGATAGAGTGATACCTCCGTCTTTTTGCAGGGTAATATTTATTTGGGTACAAAACCCGGCTAAATGTTCATCGATACCATTGTCTAAGATTTCCCATATAAGATGGTGCAGACCTCTCTGTCCGGTGCTGCCGATATACATACCGGGGCGCTTTCTAACGGCCTCTAAACCTTCTAATACTACAATCTGATTACCTGTATATTGTTCCATTTTTTATTTCCTTTCCTATTTGACTCATGTATGGTATTGTACCATAAAACTGGTTGAAAATCCAGATGTTTACACAATCATATGTTCGCATTTTTAGTCTAATCATATGTTATGCTGGAGAAAACTGACATTAAGGTAAAATGATAAATCATAATTTATATAAAACTCTAAAAATATATATGAACAGCAGGTGCATTGTCAAGTGGTATTGAAAGTGATTTATGAGATATCCTAATAAATGCTGAGTGAAAGGAGGAGGTGTTTTGATAGACTATAGTAGAGTTATAGATTGTGAGATAATTCCAAAGGTTTTGTAGGGGGAGATCATTGGAAAAATATGACAGGCAAATATAAACCCATAATAAAGTTTTTATTTGCCTGTATTTTCTATCTTAGTAGATATAGCTTATTTTAGTATATCTTATTCCCATGAAGTTTACTTCCTACCGAATGATTCGTATTAATCTCTTGTTTTACCTTACAATCTTTAGTGGTATTATTTTGTATTGTAGCGTAGTTTGCTTCATATACAAAGATTCCGCGATTTGCAAGCAAAGATGCTGGTTTTCCTGTGATCTTATTAGATGAGATCCGCGCATGATTACTACTTAAATTGACAGATATGCCATTATCAGCAGAGCGAATAATGGTATTGTTACTGATGGAGCAATTTGTACTGGCGTTATATAAGAAGATACCATTCTTTGCAGCATCCTTTACTGTATTTTTGTATGCTGTCGACTTGTTTGATGCAGAGAACCCAATACCACCATAGGATGTTCCAGCTTTTCCAGGTAATGTCAAATTATTGTATTCCACTTTACTGCCACCTGATTTATCTACATAAATGCCGTGATTGTCAGTTTTAGTGATGGTGTTATTACCGATATAACCACTTGGCGCGTATGATGTATAGATACCCATTCGTTTGGTATTGGATATCTTATTTTTCTTAATAAAAACACCTTTCAACGGTTTGTCCTTGCTTCCCATAATTCTTATTCCGTCACCCCAGATTAAGGTACTATCAGATTTATATTGGCGAATATTCTTAATGGTGTTGCCTTCAATTGTAATATTATAGGTTGAGGGAAGTGATTCCTGAATAGTACCAGGAAGTGGCTCAGTGTACTGGCTTTGAGAGTCATCGATGTTGGTATATGCTAAAACTCCTACACTTACATTTGATATGGTGTTGTTTTTTATCGATAG
>DALYNO010000198.1:0-7385 GCA_031975295.1 Anaerocolumna sp.
GATTTAATTGCTCGTTTTCGTATCATATTTTCTTTATAAATTTCATGCTGTCTGGAATCAATATTTTCATGCTTTGTTTTCTGACTGAGCTTATAATCAATCAGATCCCCAAAATCTTTAATATCATTCTGTACAATCATCAAATATTCATCCTGCACTAAATGAAACTTCTTTAGATCTTCTGCATATCTTGCAGAACCCACATAAAATCGCTTCCGCTCTATTATTCTCAAACGATACATTTTGCTGTAATACTTCTTTTGAAAAGAGGATAAATTTCTTCGAAAATGTTTCATTGGATTGCCTGTATAATAATATGGTTTTGCCATCCAAGGCATATCCAGATAATGATTTAGTTTTCCTCGTAAAAACATTTCATCCATTCGCTCCAGCTTGTGATAATACTTTCTTCCAGGCACTCTCACCATCATATATTCATGTGGCTTGAATTCATACCCAAGCTTTTTCATCAGAAATTCAAAATGATCAACACTTCCAGCAACTGCTGCACAAAACTTTGCATCCCTTAAAATATATTCTTTAAACGACTGTTCTTTCTCCCATTTCTCTCTGGATAGATTCTGAGGATGTTTGCTATATTCCGCAGGCATAATGGAAAGTCCAAATTCTTTGCAAAGCTTATTGGTAATTGGCTGTATTTTATACTTCCAGTCACCCTTCTTATATTCGTACTTTTTGCCAGTTTGCATATCCACACTATTCCATACAATATGTCCATGCTTATGTTCTTTATCTGTATGCACCGAGTAAACTACTTCATACTGATCTCCTAGAAATTCTTCTGCAAACCGCCTTGTAATTTCAAAAGCCTGCTCTTCGATAGCTTCTCCTGGTGGAAATGAAATAATGATATGATATCCCTGTCTTTTATCCGTCTTACCAAATATCTGCTTCGTCTCCATCATTTGTTCAAAAGCTGTTTCTGGCAGGCAGTTAATACTGCCCACCAGAACTCGTTCCTCTGTCTTATCTGGATTTTGAATATAATTCAGTGCCTGCTTCAGATGCTTTGCAGGATTCCCCTGATCTACTCCATCTATATACAAGATTTTTGTGATTGCCATATTGCTAGCACCTCCCGTAATAAACGTTGTATCTCGAGTAATGCTTCCTTAATATCCCTTAGATCTTGAAATGGTACATAAGACATCATGTTTGCCACCTTTGTAATCTGATTGATATTTGTTGCAATTCCTGTTATCTGTCGAATCAAATTTGTTCTATCTTTTGGAAATGTGAAATCAATCTTTCCACCACTTTGAACCAGAGCTCTTAAATACTTGCTCTTGTCCACTCCAGCTTCTTTCGCATCTTCCATCAGTTTCAAATAATCGTTCTCCAATAATTTGAATGTCACCTTTCGTTCCTTCTTATTGGCGCAATATTTTCTCTTTCTATCTACCATAGGCAACCCCTCCCATCGTAAAAATCTTTGTTGCTTCTTTCTTATTTGTCAGTTGCATTTCCCTTCTCCTTTCTTCTTGTAGTGCTGTTGAATCTTTCTGCAAGATACGGGAAAAGTCGGACTTTTCCCCGAAAAAAAATTCACTCTTGCGAGTGAACATTTTTTCTTCTTGGCAGGAGCTCCTGCACCCATATAAACAGTTCGAATCGAACTGTGATAATATTGATATTCTATTGATTAAACGCCTATCTATGTGATGTAGTCTTCATCAAAAGATGGAAATTTTCCATCTTTTGATTCCGCGTTCACTCACATAATAATGGAGACAATTTGGAACCTTATCTCTTGCATTGGCACCAGTTTGTCCCCACCCTTCCAAATGACTTCTTTGCTATGGCACCAATATGATGACAATTTCAAACTGTTGTCACCATTTTAGCACCTGCAATGAACTCTTAATCGGCATTCAACCCCGAAAGAAATGACATTGCCCGTTGGGATATTTCTCCAGTTGGCTTTTCAATTTCTTTGCTTGAATTATTTTCTGAAGTTTCTGTTGAAGCCTTATTAACTGCTTGCTTAGACGATGCAGACTCTTCCTGTGCCAGCATAGCTAATGCTTCAAGTATCTTTGCATCATGAACTTCCAATCTTGCTTCCATTTTACTAAGGATTGCTTCTGATATAGTCTCTGCAATATATTCCGTCTGAAGCTTGAGCGTTTCTACACTACTTTTTGAAGCGTAATGATAACAATCTTCGTAAGCAAGATTCAGACCTTGGCGAATCAAATCATTCATACTGCGGAATTCATTATGGGCAAGCATCTTGTCCACTTTTTCCATCAGTACCGTATCATAAGGATCATCCAGATAGAACCTTCCAGAAAGTCGCCGTTCTTCACGTTTCTTTGCCATAAACATTTCCTCCGGTTATCTCATTTTCCTAGCCAATAATTCATAGCCGATTGCATTCGCCCTAACATCTTCGATATAGCTGATATTATTACTTTGCTTTCCGTAGTTCTTCATAATCGTTGCACCTCCACCTACATAAAAGACATCTGAGAATTCTGTATCATGACCATTCTCTTTTAGAATTCCTTCCACACGATCCGCAAATCGTTTGAATGCTTCATCCATAAGTTTTCTGTATTTATCAGGGATATTTACATCGGGATGATGAATATATTCTGTAATCTTACTTTCAGATAATTCTTTCCCATAGAGTTCACTGGTTCTGCTCTTAATATCCTGAATCACAGAAATCATGGATTCTGTAAATGTCTCACATTTGCTTTCAATAGGAACCCCGTTTCGAACTGACATAATATCAATTGTCCAAGAGCCTACATCCACAATCAGGCACTCTCCTGTCATAATAGATAATTGTTCTGCCACCGCAGCATAGCACTGTGGAAATGCCATGACATTATCAATGGAAAATTCAAATGCCTGATCTTCATATCGAAAATGCACTGGCTGTTTTTCCCGCATAAGATATTTTACAAACTGCTTCCGAACGTTAGCAAATTGCTTCAGTGGCATTCCTACTCCAAGAACCACATGAGCTCCATAAGGAATTTCTCTTGTTATTGCTTCTTTTGCCATCAATACTAATGTCAGTAGATAATAGGTATCATCATCTAACTTATTATCTTTAACATTCATTCGGCTTTCGCCAATTTTATAGAAATGTCCGTCATATACAAGTGTATTGGCGGAGAAGGTTGGCTTTGTTTCCAAAGCCTCCACTCCATTTTCCATAATATGATTTGCTCCCTTCATAAGATGATTCCCATGGTCAATCCCCAGGTAATATACCTCATTTGCTGTATTATCTCTCATCACTTATTCCTCTCTTCCTTCTAATTTTAATTTTGCCTGTGATAACCTGTCTGATTTCTGCTGTTTAATTGCAAATTCAGCAGATGCATAAATCTCTTCTTCGGCTGTTAGCTGTGCTGCCACTCTACATTTCCATATTGCAATGCTAGAATGTTTTTTCTCAGGTTCTAACTGTTCCAGATAATGCTTTGTTCTTCTATCTAACAACTCATAACCAATTTCGTTTTTCAGAATATCTGTATCAATTAAAGTGCCGTCTAACATCATTTTGCTATATTGTATCCTGTCTAACTCATATAACAAATGCATCCACATTCTGCCATACTTTCCAACATCCGCAGTAACTTCCATTTCATCAGTTTGCAAGATTGGATATAAAAAGCCGTCAATCTCCCTGTACTGAACTCCTGCTCGTTCAAATAATGTCTGTTCCATAATCAGAATCCTCCTTCTCTTCATCCTTATTTAAAATTTCTAAAATGTGTTGAAGTGGCGCCAGAATCTCATCTTCTGGCACCACTCCCTCTTCCATAAACTGCAATTCTTCTAAGATTGCCTCCAGATACACCTGCATCTTTTTAGCAACTTTTTTACCACATACAACTCTGATTTCATGTTTTAAACAACAATCAATCAGATAATCTTGTTTTGACAATCCACTAAGTGCTACCTTTACATTTAAGTCCTCTGCTTCCTGTGGTGACATCCGAAATGCAACCACTACATTTCTCCATCGATTCTTTATATCACAACGTCTTTCACTCATGTTAAAAATCCTCCTTCTCCTGCTCTTCAAAATCATCTTCCATCTCCATATTGTGCAAATCCAGCTTATCCGCCATTTCAATCTGTTTCGATGGAAACAGGTGCGCATATCGATAGGTGATATCAATACTTTCATGACCCACTCTATCTGCAATTGCTACCGCTGAAAATCCCATGTCGATTAATAAAGAAATGTGGGAGTGCCTTAGATCATGAATACGAATTTTCTTTACCTTAGAACTCTTACAACCTCGTTCCATCTCATGGTGAAGATAACTCTTGGTAACTGGAAAAATTCGTTCTGTTTTCTCATATCCATAAAGCATTGCAAAATACTCCTTAATCTCCTCCACCAAGAACTTTGGAAGTTTTATGGTTCGTTTGCTCTTTGGTGTCTTTGGAGTAGTCACCAGATCTTGCTTCTCCAGCCTTTGATAGGATTTATTGATTCTGACTGTATTTTTCGTAAAATCAAAGTCTTCCATGGTAAGTGCCAGAAGTTCTCCAAGTCTGATTCCTGTCCAGTAAAGCATTTCAAAAGAGTAAAAGGAAATTTCCTTATCCATAATGGCTTCTGAAAATTTCTTATATTCTTCTTTTGTCCAAAACAACATTTCCTTCGACTCTTCTTTTCCCATACAACCTGCTTTTCGAGCAGGATTACTTTTCAAGTTGTAATACCTGCATGCATGATTAAATAAGCAGCTCAATTGATTGTGCATGGTCTTTCGATAGGTTTCGGAATACCCAACTCCATTCTCATCCCGATAGGCAATCATCTCATTTTGCCATTTCAGTACATCCGATGCCGATATTTCATTCATCTTTAAACTCTGAAAATATGGCAAAATCTTTGTCCGAATAATATGCTCCTTCGTCAGCCAGGTATTTCGTTTCAATCGTCCCATAATATCCTCTGAATATAACTTGAAAAAATTCTCAAATGTCATATCCAGATTGCACTCTTCCCTAACTTTATAATTTCGCTCAAATTCCAATGCTTCTCGCTTCGTTGCAAAGCCTCGTTTCTTAATTTGTCTGTTTTCGCCTGTCCAGCTCTTACTGTAGAACTTTACAAACCATGTGCCAGTTACACTGTCTTTATATGCTGGCATAAAATCACTCCTTCCTTCTCATTCCATATGAAATAAGGTGACGATACAATCGCCACCCCACCTCGATTTACTGCTTGTCAGCATTATCACTTCCATAGATCTTTTCCATGAAATATTTTCTGCTGACCTTGCCATTTAAAGTAATAAGTCCACGTTCTTTCAGCTCATCATTCAACTGACGTACAATTCCATACGCCTTTGAACGAGAGATTCCTAACAGTTCTCTTACTTCTTCTGCATGAATAAACATCTCCTGCATACATCCCACCTCCTTCATAATAAATTTGTGAATTGTTACATCTAATAGAAAATTTAAAGGGCTCTTAAGGTTTGGCTTCCGTTCGTATCAAAATCTACTGGTGTTCCAACCAGTCTCAACAAAGTAGAAAATAATTCTACTTGTTTAGGGTCGCTCCTGTGCGAGGTACCCTACCTATTTGCTCTTAGGGGAGTGTCATCTTCGCTCAATTTGAAATTTCTATATTACTATGGAAAATTTCAAATGATCTTGGCGAAAGTCTGTTGGATTCTGATACAGCTCATTTAATTGTCAAGGTACGATTTGCTTGGAATTAATTGTGTTTGTGTCTCCTTTCTTTCTTAATCTATTTTCTATACTATTCTGTATAGAATAATTACTTTAGACATATACTATACTAATATGTTTAGAATGTCAATAACTTTTCTAAATTATTTTGTATAGAAATCTTTTCATTTCATTTTTGATGTGTTATACTTTTCTTAGCAAATAAGATTAGAATATGAACGGAGGTTCTTTATGACTCTTGGTGAACGAATCAAAAAAATAAGAGTATTTCGAAAAATGACCATGGACGAGTTCGGCGCTGCCCTTGGCTTTGAAGGAAAAAGCATGTCAGTACGAATTGCTCAATACGAAACTGGAGCTCGTGTTCCAAAGCAAGACATGTTGCTTAAAATAGCTGAAGTGCTACAATGTAACTACAAAGCACTTGATGATTACAGCCTTGGTGCCGCCGAGGATATTATCGAAACACTGTTCTGGTTAGAAGAAAGTCTTTCTTCCAGCTCAGATGGAGAAGGAAGAGGAAAACACTTTCCTGAATACACCGCTCCTGGAAATCTCATTCGTCTGAATGAAATGAAACCTGTGACAAAGGATGCCGATGTCAAGATGACCTACAATGACAATGAGTACATGGCGTCAGGTGCTCCGGTCGCTTTAACTTTTGAATATGGATTGGTAAATGCTTGTCTGTTAGAATGGAATACAAAGAAAAAAGAACTTGCGGATGGCACCATTAGTGCCAATGATTATTTTGAATGGAAGATTACATGGCCACATGCCTAAGCTCTTCCGAAAGAATTTTATACAAAATCTGTGATTTTGCACAAAAAAGTGAGATTTTCTTATTTATAGAATAGACGTCCGCATAGTACCAAAATAGTACCAAACGACATAAAGAGAGCCCACAAATCCTTATTTTACAAGGCTTTGCGGGCTCAAAATTTTTATTCAAACTCTATCGTCGCCGGTGGTTTCCCCGTACAATCATAGAATACTCTATTTACATGTTTCACTTCATTTACAATTCTGCTAGTAACCTTACCAATAACATCCCACGGTAATTCAGCAGATTCTGCTGTCATAAAGTCAATGGTATTTACTGCACGAAGTGCAACTGCGTAGTCGTAAGTTCTTTCATCCCCCATAACACCAACAGATCTCATGTTAGTAAGTGCTGCAAAGTACTGACCGATGCTTCTGTCAAGTCCTGCTTTTGCAATTTCTTCACGGTAAATGTAATCAGCGTCTTGCACGATAGCTACTTTTTCAGCAGTTACTTCGCCGATGATACGGATTCCAAGTCCAGGACCTGGGAATGGCTGGCGGAATACTAATTTTTCTGGTATGCCAAGTTCAAGACCAGCTTTACGTACTTCATCTTTAAATAAGTCACGAAGTGGTTCAATAATTTCTTTGAAATCTACATAATCAGGTAGTCCGCCTACGTTGTGGTGGGATTTGATTACCACAGATTCACCACCTACACCAGATTCTACTACGTCTGGATAAATAGTTCCTTGTACTAAGAAGTCTACTGTACCGATTTTCTTAGCTTCTTCTTCAAATACACGGATGAACTCTTCGCCAATTATTTTACGTTTTTGTTCTGGTTCTTCTACACCTTTTAATTTGGAATAGAATCTCTCCTGTGCGTTAACACGAATAAAGTTAAGATCATAAGCACC
>DALYNO010000199.1:0-1634 GCA_031975295.1 Anaerocolumna sp.
TGACCCTATCATTATGCCACGAAAAGAAACAGAAATTACATATCCACATAAAAACGTATCAAATATACAACATGAAATAGAACGAAAAGCTGAGATTTTTGAGGGCTTGGCAAGGTCCTTTTTTATAGCAGCTCCTTTGATTCGTAATGATGCGGATATTACCATATGTAACTATAGTTTGAGAGCGTATTATAAAGAGCAGGTATTACGTGCCTGTACCAAAGGTGATATAAATTCCGTTGGCAGTTACGAGGAACAGCAGGAATTAAATGTGAATAAAGATCCATTCAGAGCGTATCAACAGACAGTTGAAACATGTGCTTTGGTAGTGTGTTTATGGAGCTGTAAGTCACAAATCTGGGATACCTATACCAAAGCAGAGAAAGATGTAATTGCTGAATTTCTGACAGGTTATGCCCATGCCAGTACGGTACCTCAAAACTGGCGGCTTTTTAATATGCTGGATATGGCATTTTTATATAGTGAAGGCTATCCCATAGATGAAGATATAATGAGAGATCATGGGCAGGCAATCCTAAACTATTATGTGGGTGAGGGATGGTATAGAGATGGACATGCCTTTGATTATTATTCATGCTGGGCTTTTAACTTCTATACACCTTTGTGGAATCAATGGTATGGCTATGAGAAAGAACCTTACCTTGCAAAGAAATTTGAAGAAAACTCCAATCAGTTAATGATGACTTATGGAGATTTCTTTGACAGAGATGGATTTACTAATATGTGGGGTAGAAGTAATATTTATAGAAATGCTGCAACTAGTGCTTTTGATGGTAATATGCTGCTACAAAACTCTGTAGTTGATCCTGGACTTGCAAGGCGTATTGCATCTGGTTCCTTGTTACAGTTTTTTACTAGAGAGGATTTCATGTTTGAAGGTGTACCCACACTTGGTTTTTATGGACAATTTATGCCCTTAGTACAAGGTTACTCCTGTGCAGAATCACCCCTTTGGCTTGGAAAAGCTTTCTTCTGTCTTCATCTAGCTAAGGATCATCCCTTCTGGAGCGCCAAAGAAAACAATGGCACTTGGGATAAACTAAAAGATAAAGAAGTGAAAGAAACGACTTTGAACGGCCCTGCACTATGTTTTACCAACCATGAAGCCAATGGTGAAACTATATTGCGAACAGGTAAGGTAGTGAAGAACAGTGGGGATGAACATGGAATGTGGAATTATTCCAAGCTGTGTTATAACAGTAAATATCCTTGGGAATCTGCTCCTTCTAAGGATGTGGAGGCTCAGCAATATGTACTAAAAGATCTTACCAGTGGGGAATATTCTAAAGGGAATGTAACTTTGTGGCATGGAATTAAAGCTGGTGCACTATATCGAAGACAGTTCTTTCACTATGATTTATCCAAAGAAAGTCACTGGATTCAAGCAGTAAATCTTGCGGACTTTTCTGTTCCATACGGAATAATCAGAGTGGATAAATTAAGACTGCATAGAAGACCTGTTTCTATCACTTTAGGTGCTTATGGTTTTCCGGACAACGGAACAGAAATTATTAAGCTGAATAAAGGAAAGGCCAAAGCTATTGTACTAAAGGGGAAGGATTTCACTGGAAGAGAGAAACAACTTGCCATGACTTTGTATGACGGTTGGGATG
>DALYNO010000199.1:1644-2720 GCA_031975295.1 Anaerocolumna sp.
GGATGAAATTGAATTATTACACAGTGAAGGAACCAATCCGGATTCTAAGAAGTCTATAGTAGTATATGGCAAGCTTACCAGAAGCAAGCAGTATGGATACGAGCCTTATGTTATGGTGTCACAAGTAATTACAAAGGAAAGTCTGGAAGATTTTACGGAAGATGAAATATTTCCAATTGAAACCATTGCATATACAGACAAAGAAAAATGCGGTGGATATGGACCAGTTACTATTATACTTCAGGGTGGAAATAAAAAAGTAATAGAATTTGAAGGAATTGAGGGTAATCTGGTACTGTAAATCAAACATAAAACAGATATACTGTAGTAGAATTAAGCCATCCAAAGATGTGTGGATTCTGCAGCAGGATATCTGTTTTGTATCATTGTGTATTTTAGGCGGTATAAGGTTTAACCAGTCATATATACGATTAGGAAACCTACTTTATGTAATGAGTTTTCTATAAGAACCAGGGGTTATACCTTCATACTTTTTAAAAGTCTTAATCAAGGCACTGTCGCTTATGAAACCAGTCCTTGCAGCGATTTCTTCAATGGTAAGCTCTGTTTCTCTTAAGAAATTCTTGGCATAAGAGAGTCGGACTTGATAAAGTTGGTCCAGAAGACTTATATTTTTCTGTGTTTTAAATAATTTAGAGAGATAGGAGGGGGAAATACTTAATTTATCAGCTATTATGCTGTTATTTAAGTTAACATCCATATAATTATCATGTATAAGTACTTCAGCTTTATCACAAATAGTAAATTGCTCTTTATTTAATTCTCTGAAATTCTTTAATTGCAGAAGTGTTTGCTTCAGCGTATCTCTAAATTCATCAAAAGTTTCTGCATGAATGAGAGTATGGATATAATTATTTTCTTGTTCAGATTCTACAGCGCCTATTTCATATATAATCTTATTAATCGTATTAATGATATCATATTTAAAGCATTCCAATACACTTAAAGAAGTGTTTTGATCAATCAAAGCATTTGCTATAGTTTCATTGATAATAAAATCTACATCCTCCTTCGCACTTTCTTTTATATATTGTATTAACATTAAAGAATTTTTG
>DALYNO010000199.1:2730-7381 GCA_031975295.1 Anaerocolumna sp.
AATTTTTGGAGTTAAAAGAACTATTATAAGTAAACCTTTTATTATTAATTTCTTGATAAGGAATAATGCTGCCTTTACCAAACATATATCGATATTCCATGGCTTTACGAGCCTGATTATAAGCAATATTTAGGTTAAATACACTTTCAACCGGGTTGCTGACGGATATTGTTGATAGGATATCAAAGTGTATTTTTATAAAATTTTGAAAGTTATGTACGATTTCCAATGCCTCTTCTTGCTTTTTCCCCTGGGTTAAACTCGGTGAATAATTGAGTAAGACTGCATATACCTTTGGCAGAAGATTAATGATAAAACCTTTATGGGCATGTGCACATAGCTCGGACATAATGTTTCCTACAATTAAAGATAAGATTTGCTGTCCCTCGCTAGTATCAAGGGTTTCTGTAATTGCTTCATTAACAGAGTCAATATTAATGAGGAGAATGCTAAAGGAATCTGAAATAAAGTTTAAATGTACCTGTTCCAAATCCCTTACTGGGTATTTTTTATTTGATAATGTATTTTGCATGGCATGAAGCAAAAACTCTTCAAATAAACTGTTCTTACTATTTTTCATTCGACTGCTTAAAATGTCGTTTTCTGAAAATGTATTTATAATCACTTCTTTGATAAAATCCAATTCATTTTTCTTTTTAAAATCATATTGAAAGTCAGATTTATTTCTGATGGTATGTACAATAGAATCAATGGGGGAGTAGCTCCTTCTAGCAAGTAACCAAGATAATATGATACTGACTAACATACTTAGCACAATACTTGCAATGCTTATATTCTTAAGACCAATAAGCTTTTCCCAAAAAACTTCACTAGAGATTACGGAGACATACGTGCAGTTAAGAATCTTTGAAGGAAAAAACTGTAATATATATTCTTCTCCATGGATGGAATCAGAATATATGTTATCCTTATTTCCATGATAGGAGGATAAATCCAAAGACAAATCCTCTTGATCAGAATTAACAAGTAGTTTATTGTTGCTGTCATAAATCATAATGGAACCTTTGTGCTGATACAAGGAATTTTGGATTAAGTTTTTTAAAAGTTCCGGCATTAATACTAAAACAGCAGTAACGTCATTTGGTTTGTTTGTATTGTTATAATTCATGGATAGTACTACACCAAGGAAAGGTGTGGTTTGTTCCTGGCCTAAGGATACCAGTTCAGGAACAAGGGTATCAGGGGTTAATGCTGCTAAGAAAGCATCATAGTTATTTTCCTTTATAGGAAGATTGTTATAGGCATCCCGGTAATAGGTATCATAATAGGCATTGCTTTCAAGACTGGATTTTCTGGCCGAAATAATACGATTCTGCTGATTAAAATACACAAATACATCCGAGAAATCTTCCTGAGGAAAGTCTTCTAAATATTTCATGGTCTCATAAATCCCATAGCCAGAGTTAATATCTGAAAATGTTGCTTGATAAAGCGCTTGTTTCCTAATTAGCCCACTATTTAGTATCTGTAAAGTTTTTTCAGTCATATTATCCAATTTCATATCCAGTATATTTACAAATTGATTCATTTGATTTGCATTTGAATTCAGTATTTCTTCATGTATGGTTTTTTGAGCATTATTGTACATGATTAAAATTGTAGTAAAAGGAATAAGCAGAACGATAAGATAGGAACGTAAAAATCTGAAAAAGAAACTTTTGCGTGTTATAAAGTTACCTATGATAAATTTCTTCACTTGAATCCTCCTTTGATATGATGATATTATTATAAAAAGTTCATTGTTTAAAATCAACAAAATCATAAAAAAAAACTCCTTTTTTTAAGAAATAGCAACTAGTTTTTATTTTGAGCAACTTATATTTGCATAATAAGCAGGCGTTTTTATATATGAAACATAGTAAATTTGCACAGTGAATAGTAAGATGTAGGCATAGCTTACGGATTATTGCAATTTATATTTAAGGTACTTTATCATATGTTTTCTCAATACTTGAAGAAATATATCCAGAAGGGAACTTAAATAAAATATCTGATTGGTAGGTAATCGGGGAAGGTATTAAAAATGTGATAAAATCCATTGCTAAAATCATTTAATATAGGAGGAAATAATGAAAAAAGCAAAAATTAGAACGCTGACCGCATTACTTCTATGCGTAGTCATGATTATGGGTGTAACAGGATGCAGCCCAAAGAAACAGGAGGTACCTGCAACAGAAACTGAACAAACAACACAGACTGAAACAGTAACTACAGAGCCGGATAAGAAGGATGATTCAGCCAAAGAGAGTACAACTGGTTATCCTATTCATACAGATAAGAAATTAACCGTATGGTCATACATAATGGTTCCACAGAAATCATTTACCAGTTATACAGAATCACCTTTTCATTCAAAACTTGCAGAGAATACAGGAATTGAAGTGGAGTGGATATTTCCAACAACAGGTACAGATCCTGCCCAGGCTTTTAACTTAATGCTTGCTAGTGATAAACTTCCAGATATTATAATTTATAATATTGCCAACGATGCTGATCAGTATATGGATGAAGGCATTATTAGAGATCTCTCAGCAAGTATGCAAGATAAAGCACCAAATTATTGGAACTACCTTCAAGAAAATCCTTACTATAATAAGTCTGTAAAATCTGATAGTGGAAGATATTATGGCTTTGGTAGTTTTAGAGAAGATGAATGGAATGCTTCTTATACTGGTCCAGTCATCCGTAAAGATTGGCTGGAGGAATGTGGTTTAAGTGAACCTGTTACAATTGCTGATTGGGATAATGTAATTAGAGTATTTAAGGAAAAGTATGATGCTAGGTTATCGTTTGCTACAACTAGAATGAATCCTGGCATTGCAGGTACATTTGGTGCCAGTGGTTCTTTTGCCAAATGGACTGATGAGCTTTTCTATATTGATGATAATCAAAAAGTGCAATTTTCCATGGCTACAGAAGGCTGGAAAAATTACATGGCACAGTTAAATACATGGTATAAAGATGGACTTATTGATACAGATTCCTTGACAATTGATGATGCTGGTATGCGTACAAAAGCATTAAATAATCAGGTAGGTATTTCTATTACAAGTATGGGACAATTAACAAACTGGCTTGCTGACGTAGATAGTTCAGGATCTTCTGCTAAGTGGGAAGGTATTGCATATCCTGTTGTAAATCAAGGTGATGTGGTAATGAAAACTCAAATGGAGGATACTTCCCGTACGAGTCTTGGTGCGATTACCACAAGTTGTGATGAGGATAAGGTAGATATTGCCCTTAAATGGTTAGATTATTTCTTCTCAGAAGAAGGTATTCTATATAGCAATTTTGGTACAGAAGGTGAAACTTATACCCTGGTAGATGGCGTTCCAACTTATACAGATGTAATATTAAAAGCTCCAGATGGTGCAAATGAGGCTTTAGATAAATACACTGCAGCACAATGGCAGAATATTGGTGTTCAAATGACAGAATTGGTAAGACAAAAGAATAATCCAATTGCAGTAAAATCAGTGGATATCTGGTTACAAAATCAAGAATCCAAAAAACACATAGTACCAGCTGGTGTTACTAAAACAACTGCAGAAAGTAATGAAGCTACAGCACTCATTAATAGCTTGCAGACATATGTACAGGAGATGTCCTTAAAGTTTATGGCAGGAGAAGAATCACTTGATAAATTTGATGGTTATTTACAAACCCTTGACAAAATGGGTCTTACGAGATTACTAGAAATTCAACAGGCTGCATATGAAAGATTCCTTAAGAGATAATTTATGATTTGATAATGGATTGAAAGCGAATCTTTTATCTTGAATCAGTTTTAGGGTACGGTATAAATGCTGTACCCTAATAATATAAGGAATTATGTAAGAAAATTAAATAAAGAAAGGTTGCCGCTGAAGATTATTTCATAGTGATTCAAGAACACTATGTGATCTTTTATTACACTATGAACTTATATCACAATGTGAACTTATATCACACTATGATCTTGCATCACAATGTGATCTTGAATCACACTATGATCTTGCATCACAATGTGATCTTGAATCACATTATGATCTTGTATCACAATGTGAACTTATATCACACTATGATCTTGTATCACAATGTGATCTTGAATCACATTATGATCTTGCATCACAATGTGAACTTATATCACACTATGATCTTGCATCACACTATGATCTTGCATCACAATGTGATCTTGTATCACATTATTGACAGGTGGCAATAATGCAGGATAATCTGCATTATGCAATGGGTATTAATATGGCAAAATTGAATAAAACAAAGGTAGCGAAACGGGATACATTAAAATTAGTGATCAAGGATTACAAAAGAAATCGTTTTAAATATTTCATAATCCTTCCGGTCATTCTATATCTGCTAATATTTGCTTACAAACCAATGTATGGTGTAATCATTGCTTTTCAAAATTATAAACCCTTTCTTGGTATTGAAAAAAGTCCATGGGTAGGTTTTGATAATTTCATACGATTTTTTCAGGATCAATATTTTGTAAGACTGATAAGAAACACCTTTTCCATTAGTGCATTAAGTATCGTGTTTGGATTTCCAGCACCTATTATTTTGGCATTATTATTAAATGAAATTAGAAGCAATAAGTTTAAAAGAGTGGTACAGACAATATCCTATATGC
>DALYNO010000200.1:0-7328 GCA_031975295.1 Anaerocolumna sp.
AGCTCCTTAAATACTAAGATAACCAGCTTGGCAAAGAATATTTGTTTTGAAATGAATTTATAAAATACAAGCTTTTGTTGGGCGAATATAACATATGAGTGTGAGAAAAATTTCAAAAAGAAAGGAAGCCACAAGTAGCTTCTTTCACTCTGATTTTTTTGTGGCTGTATGGCTAGTCTTGCCATATAGGAATGAACTTATGAAAGAATACACATCCTGCAAGGAATCTGTAGATTCTTGTATTACTGACAAATACTTTGCAATTGCTCATCTATATAATGAAGAAAAAACTATGAATATGCATATTCATGACTGTTTTGAAATCTATTATTCCATTTCTGGTGGCAGACAATTTCTAATCGATAATAAAGTATATAATATCAACCCGGGAGATGTTTTTTTTATTAATAATTATGAAAGTCATTACTTGTCCCAAATAGATCATACAGTCCATGAACGAATTGTAATTTCTATTCATCCTGATTTCATTAAGTTAGTTTCTACACCAGAAACTGATTTGAATTTTTGTTTTTCTTATAGAGAACCAGGGTATAGTCACCGACTTGCTCTAGACAAAGAACAACAACAGCGATTTATTTATTATATTCACAAGATTACCAGTACACAAGGATTTGGCATGGATATTTTAGAACGGACTGCTTTTACTGAGCTTTTGGTATTACTGAATAAAGCCTTTTATGCTGGTTCCCGCTCCCAGGAAGAGGATACTTCTTATACTTATAGCCAACAGGTAGATGAAATCCTTGATTACATGAATCAAAATATTGATAAACCTATATCCATAGAACACTTATCCAAAGTCTTCTTCTTAAGTGATTCTTATATATGCCGCATATTTAAAGCAACCACAGGCACTACCATTAATAAGTATTTAACTGCCAGAAGAATTAGTATAGCAAAATCCTTATTGGCACAAGGCAAAGGAGTTGGGGAGGTATGGGAAAATTGTGGTTATCAGGATTATAGTAATTTTTTAAAAGCCTTTACAAAAGCAGTTGGCATATCTCCTAAAAAATATGCCAACTACAGTGCTAAATAGCGTTATCTTGTTTTTTCTTTAATACCATTGGAAGAATTCCGCCTTGTTTGTAGTAGCCTGCTTCGATTTCTGAATCAATACGAACAAGAGCGCGGAATTCTTTTATTTCACCACTAGGCTTTACAACAATGAGACTAATGATTTCTTTTGGTCTTAGCGGTTTATCCTCTTTTAAATGTATAATTTCCTCTCCCGTAATACCAAGGGATTTGGCTGATTCTCCTTCTATAAATTCAAGTGGAAGTACCCCCATCATGACTAAATTGGAACGATGAATCCTTTCATAGCTCTCAGCTATGACCACTTTAATTCCCAATAGATTTGTCCCTTTTGCTGCCCAATCTCTAGAAGAACCCATACCATAATCTTTACCAGCAAGTATAATTAGAGGGGTCTTATCCTCTTTGTATTTCATGCAGGCATCATAGATCGGCATAATTTCCCCGGTAGGATAATAAGTCGTATATCCACCTTCTCGCCCACCTGCAATCTGGTTACGAAGACATACATTTGCAAAAGTACCTCTCATCATTACTTCATGATTACCTCTTCTAGACCCATAGGTATTAAATTCCTCCCATTTAACACCCTGTTCTAAAAGGAATTTACCCGCTGGTGTATTCTTACCGATTGTCCCTGCTGGTGAAATATGATCTGTTGTAACTGTATTTCCAAACATTCCAACTATTCTCATGTTTTTATGAGGATTGGAATCTAAATCAGTATTAGACTCTGTAAAGTATGGAGGGTTCTGTATATAAGTAGAACTTTCTTCAAAGTCATACTGTAATCCACCCCTAACAGGAATCTCATTCCATAAATTATTTTCATCATATATTTTTTTGTATTCCCGGGTATACATATCCGGTGTTATACATTTATGAATCATGTCAGTAATTTCTTCAGAAGATGGCCAAATATCAGCCAGATATACTGGTTTGCCATCTAAGTCGTATCCTACTGGTTCTTTATTCAGATCAATCATTATGGTACCTGCCAATGCATAGGCAACCACTAAGATAGGCGATGCTAAATAATTGGCTTTTATTAACGGATGGATTCTCCCCTCAAAATTACGGTTTCCTGATAATACGGAGGCAACCAGCAGGTCCTGCTTTGTAATTCCTTCTTCAAGCTCTGGTAAAAGAGCTCCAGAGTTACCAATACAAGTAGCACATCCATATCCTACAGTCTGAAATCCCAGCTCATCAAGATATCTGCTAAGTCCTGCTTTATCAAGATAGTCAGTCACAACTTTAGATCCTGGGCTCAGAGAAGTTTTAACATATGGTGCAACCTTTAAACCCTTCTTAACTGCTTTTTGGGCTAATAAGCCTGCTCCCAGCATAACATATGGGTTTGAAGTATTGGTACAAGAGGTAATGGCTGCAATACAGATATCACCTGTTTTTAGAGTTGCACGCCTACCATCCTGAAATGTAATAAGAGTGTTTTTATCCATTTCCTTCTCTGTTAATCCATACCCTTTATTCCCTAAGGGACTGGTGACAGAGGATAAAAAATTATTCTTTACCTCATCCAATGGAATGAAATCCTGTGGTCTTTTAGGTCCTGCAATACTAGGTCCAATTTCATTTAAATCAATCTCTACAATATCAGTAAATATAGGTTCTTCCCCTGTATCCTCTAAAAACATTCCATTCCTAGTAAGGTACTCTTTGACTATATCAATCTGCTCTTCTGATCTTCCACTCAAAGTCAAAAATTCCAGTGTCTTATAATCTACAGGAAAATAAGCACATGTGGCACCATACTCTGGAGCCATATTTGCAATGGTTGCTCTATCAGCTAAAGATAGGTTCCTCGCGCCTTCAGAAAAGAACTCTACAAATTTATTCACAACGCCTTTTTGTCTAAGCACATTGGTTACTTTAAGTGCCAAATCAGTTGCTGTAGCACCAGTTTTAAGCTTACCCTTAAGTTTAACACCTATGACTTCTGGAAGCGGAAAATAAGAAGGCTGACCCAGCATACCTGCCTCTGCTTCAATCCCTCCTACACCCCAGCCTAATACACCAAGTCCGTTAATCATAGTTGTATGAGAATCCGTCCCTACTAAAGTATCAGGAAATAAAACCGTATGGGTTCCTTCAGACTTTTTACTTACTACATCTGCCAGGTATTCTAAGTTGACCTGATGAATAATACCACCGCCTGGTGGAACTACACGAAAATTATGAAATGCGCCTTGTGCCCATTTAAGAAATTCATAACGTTCTTTATTTCTTGTAAACTCTAATGCAATATTATCATGCAGTGAGGTTGCTTTTCCATATGAATCTACGCTAACGGAGTGATCAATGACCAAATCTACTCTTACATCTGGATTAATCGCCTTAGGATTCAGCGATGCTTTACGCATAGATGCTAAATCAACTACTGCAGGAACTCCAGTAAAATCTTGAAGGATTACTCTTGAGGGTTTAAAGGGAACTTCTGCTTGCTCCTTATTATTCTTCCATCCTGCTAATCTATCAATATGTTCCGTTGTAATAACATCATTATCTAACTGCCTTAATGCAGCTTCTAACAATATTTTTATAGAAAAGGGCAGCTTATTTATTTCATAACCCAGCTCCTCTAAAGCTTTTAAACTATAGTAATGATAAGTATTTCCATTTAATGCAAAGGACTTATAACTTTTTTCTTTTATATTATCCATATCTACCTCCAATCAGTAAGTAGGAAACAACAGGTTACTCGAATATATTTAAAATGTTACCATTTATAGAAACGCAGTACAAGGGGCAAATTTAAAAAAGTGCTGTTATAAAATTAAGTTAAAATATAAAACCCAACCCCATACACTTAATATTTTGTTATCTTCATTTAATATAAAAAACGTAAATGAATATAACATATATTAAATCATGTATTTGTTAAGTTTAATATCTATAGGACTTAATTTTGCAACAGCACCAAATAATATGTATATTTGTATTTATTCTAGAACCCAGCTAGAGCTTTACCCAGTTCAAAGCATTGATCCAGGGTGTCATCTCCTGGCGCATCCATACAGATAATGCCTTCATCTAAGACAATTTCTGCTCCAGCATTCTTCAGACGATTTTCCCACTCTCTCATCCATTCACCATCACCCCAGCCATAAGAACCAAATAAACCGATTTTCTTACCCTGTGCAAATTTACTTACCTTCTCTACAAAATCATCCATTTCCGAATCTAGTTCTTCCGCTCCCATGGAAGGGCAGCCAAGTGCAAAGGCAGGACTATCTTTTAAATCCTCTGCATTTACTTCACTGACTTCAGCTACCAGAGCTTCTTTATCACCAAATAAAATACCTTCACCTATTCTATCCGCCATACTTTTTGTATTGCCTGTTCCAGTCCAATATACAACAAATATTTTACTCATAATACTGCCTCCTTGTAATTATATTATATTTTAAGATGATGCCTATGCTCTGCAATGTTCTACTAGAATATCTTTTAATGCACAGGCACTGCTGCTATGGCATCTTTCCACGATAGTATCTTCTCTCTCAACTGCCTGAAGAGCAGAAACTACCATTTTATGTGATACTGTATTTGTAAACAATATTAATAAGTCAGGGCTGCCTACCTGTGTCTTAAAGTTAGCTGGCATATGAGTAAATACTTTCGCTTTACATTTATGCTGTTTACAAATCTCTTTATACATACAGACCATTCTGTCATGACCTCCAACAATAACTACACTCATAAGTACTCCTTTCTGGGATTTTCCCTTCAAAAAATTTAAAATTTACTATAATTATCTCCGATATTGCAAATGATATTCATTTTCAATTAATTTATATTAGAGTAACACATGAATTGATAGATTTCAATACTTAATTTATATTTGATAAAAATTATTGTTATTTTATTTCAAGATTTAAATGAATGTAAGGACTTACTTATGTATTTCAATTTATGGCATTACAAGAGACAGAAAGTACAAACTCCTCGCTTCAATCGTTAAACTGATTTTGGACACTTGATAAAATCCCCCCCTCACGTTAATAGAAAAGGGATGATTTTGGGTTATATCTTATGCTTAAATACTGAGCCTGTATTCACTTATGTATTTTAATTTATGGCATTACAAGAGACAGAAAGTACAAACTCCTCGCTTCACTCGTCAAACAGTGTACTTTCTGTCTCTATACCATAAATCAAAATACATAGTGAATAAAAACAGGCTCAGTATGATGCCCATTAGATATAACCCATAATCATCCCTTTAATTTAATGCCCTAGGCTGATTTTATCAAGTTAAATATAGTAGTTCTAAATTTTAAATAGTTTTATTATCTATTTACAAGATGATAAAAAGATGTATTTTTATTTTAGTTTAGTATTAATAAGTTGGCTTCGAAATATGAAACATAGGATTTAAACAAAAAGAAAAAACTCCACTCTATGCTTTCATGTTCTCTATATTTCTGATTTTATCAAGGATAACTACAAGGGTAACTATACTAAGCCAAGAAGTCTATCATTTCTTATTTAGAATCTAAAGTCCCTTTTCCCTTCATGTACCTGTGTTAAATACTCCTTGGTACGAACAAGTACTTTTTCGTTGGTTATTTTACCAATCTCATTATGAATGATTGCTTCACCCTTTTCCTTAGTATCTTCTTTCGCATAATCCTCTAAATATTCTTTTAGCGTCATGAGGGCGTTGGGTTGGCAACAGTTTGCAATCTGTCCGGATTTGACCAGAGTCATAAATCTATCTCCTGTACGTCCTTCTCTATAACAGGCAGTGCAAAAGCTTGGTATAAGACCCAGCGACAATAGCCAATTAACTACTTCATCAAGGGTTCTGGTATCTTCAACATCGAATTGCTTGGAATTGTCTTCGGCAGATTCTTCTTCGGCATAACCACCAACACTTGTTTTGGAACCTCCACTTAGCTGTGTGACACCAAGCTCCAATACTTTCTCTCTGGTTTTTCTGGACTCTCTAGTTGAAACAATCATTCCAGTATAAGGTACTGCAATACGAAGTACTGCTACTATCTTCTCAAATATTTCATCTGATATGGAATTTTCAAATTCCAATGGATTAATATCATCTGCCGGCCTTATTCTTGGAACACTAATGGTATGAGGGCCTACACCTGTAGAAGCTTCTAGATGTTCGGCATGCATAAGCATTCCAATAAAGTCGTAACGGTAAAGGTTAAGACCAAACAATACACCCAGACCTACATCATCTATTCCACCTTCCATAGCTCGGTCCATAGCTTCCGTATGATAAGCATAATTGTGTTTTGGTCCTGTTGGATGAAGTTTTTCATAGGTTTCTTTATGATAGGTTTCTTGAAATAATATATACGTACCTATTCCAGCATCTTTTAATTTGGTGTAATTTTCTACTGTTGTTGCAGCAATATTCACATTTACCCTTCTAATTGCACCATTTTTGTGTTTAATGGAATAGATAGTTTTTATACTCTCCAGTACATATTCTATAGGACTATTAACAGGATCCTCTCCAGTTTCCAATGCCAGTCTCTTATGTCCCATATCCTGCAATGCAATTACTTCTTTTTTAATTTCTTCTTGGGATAGTTTTTTTCTTGCAATATTTTTGTTTTTCATATGATATGGACAGTATACACAGCCATTTACACAATAGTTGGATAGGTATAAGGGAGCAAACATAACAATTCTGTTCCCATAGAACTTATCTTTAATTTTTTTTGCTAGGTGATACATTTCTTGATTTTGTTCTTCTATGTCACATTCTAATAATACTGCTGCTTCTCTATGAGTGATACCCTTCATTAAACTAGCTTTTTCTATAATTTCCTTTATGATCGGCAGATTAGATTTGTTTGCCTTAGCATAAGCAATTGTTTCTAAGATTTCTTCGTCATTAATAAATTCTTCTGCAACCTTTGATTTTACATTATACATATTTTCCTCCATTATTGCGCTTTTGGCACATATGAAGTTTGTGTCCAAGCAGCTTTGCTCTCATTATCATAGGCACAAACTTTGATTTTAAGCTAAAAATTATAGCAAAATGCCCTAATTAATACAGCTAAGTTCACAACGATTCATATCCGTTAAACGGAACTTATTCTATTATGAAGGGATAAAATCTCCTCTTGAACAGACAATCTCATATCCTATCTTTTTCATTCTATTTTGCAAGCAGAATCTGCATTCTGCTGCTTCATCACCTGTGCATATTTTATTATCATATAGCTCATATTGCTTTCTTACGGATACAGGAGACAGATTGGGCATTA
>DALYNO010000201.1:0-7309 GCA_031975295.1 Anaerocolumna sp.
GCTCTGCTTATATTCAGTTTATTAAAACCACCATATAAGCTAAAGTCATAGAACACAACTCCTTTCTGCAAAATATCACCATTGTTTGTGAATAGATAAAACGATACCATAGTAGCTTGAGCTACTATAGTAGTTTGAGCTATTATAGTAATTTGAATTACTATAATAATATAAATTACTATAGGATGATATTACTTATACATACATTCATATATTTATGATGGTATGTAACCACATTGTTATATATATATTATGAAGAATATGGATGGTTATCAAGGCAGAAAACGATTATATCTGAATCCTACCTTTTGCGCGTTTTGTGTCGTACCTTCCATTAAAACAAACAGTTAAGAAACCACAAAAAAACCTGACACAATCAATGTGTCAGGTTAAGTTCAATATAGTAGAGTCTACCTTAAGCTTCCATAGTTTCGTTTAAAAAGTCATACTGTGATACAAACAACTGATGATAATAACCGCCTTTAGCCATTAATTCTTCATGATTACCCATTTCAAGTATTTTACCTTTATCTACATAGAGAATACAATCAGAATTCTTTATTGTTGATAATCTGTGGGCAATGATAAAGGAAGTTCTATTTGCCAAAAGTTTTGCTAAACCTTCCTGTAATAAAATCTCAGTTTCCGTATCAATACTTGAGGTTGCCTCATCCAAAATAAGAATTTTAGGATCTGCAAGGAGTGCTCTGGTAAAAGAGATTAATTGTCTTTGTCCCGCAGATAAACGGCTGCCTCTTTCATTTACTTCTGTATCATATCCCTTTTCCAGATTCATAATAAAGTCATGGGCACAAACGGTTTTGGCAGCAGTTATAACTTGTTCGTTAGTTGCTTCCATATTACCATATCGTATATTATCCATAATGGTTCCAGAGAATATAAAACTGTCCTGAAGCATAACCCCCATTTGTTTTCTTAAGGACTTAATCGTAACATCTTCAATATTAACACCATCGATTAATATTGTACCGGAATCAAGATTATAGAAGCGGCTGATTAAATTGATGATTGTAGTTTTACCGGCACCAGTAGGTCCAACAATTGCAAAGCTTTCACCTTTTTTTGCAGTAAAATTAATGCCATTAAGTATAGGTACATTATCTTCATAACTAAAATGTACATCCTTAAACTCAACTTTACCTTCGATAGGTGGCATTGTAGTAGCACCTGGCTTATCCTTAACAATGACTGGCTCATCAATGGTTTCAAAAATTCTTTCCAGATAAGAAATGGCAGTTAGTAATGAATTATAAAAACTTGCAAGTGTATTAACAGGAGCCCAGAAACGACCAATATAACCGGTAAAGGCAATTAAGACACCTACAGTAATGCCGGACACACCGTCTGTAATCCAACTAACACCCAGTATATAAATAGCAACAGTTGTTAGCATTGATATATTATCAATTGCTGGCCATAATAAAAAGTTATACTTCACGGCATTCATCCAAGCGACACTATAATTACTACTGAGACTGTTGAAAATCTTAATATTTTCTTCTTCTCTTACAAAACTTTGCGTAACACGGATACCGTTTATGCTTTCTGCAATGTAAGCATTTAAATTAGAAGATTTGTTACTAGATATCTGCCAGGCAACTCTTTGTTTTTTCTTAATTAAGAAAATAACAGCCATTAATACAGGAAGCCCTAACATACAGATAAAGGTTAATCTGAAATTAATGGAAAGCATAAAACCAACAATAAAAAATAAACTAAATAAATCAGTTATGGTATTCACGATACCATTGGATAGCAAATCACTTAAGCTGTTAACATAGTTAACGACACGAACTTGAATTTTGCCATGTGGTTTATCATCATAGTAGGAGAAAGGTAGTTCCTGCAAGTGGGTAAAAATATCACTTCTTATTTCATGAATAATACCTTGACCAAGCTTAGTGGTTATGTGTATTTTTAATCGCAGAAAGATAACAACGATTAGGTTAATTAATAACAAAATTAAACTGATGGAGACAATACCTTTTATATTTTTATTTGGTATGTAATCATCCATAATTTTCATTAGTATCCTAGGTGTAAACATACCAAGACCACTTGAAATTACCATGATTAAAATGGTAAAGTACATTAACTTTCTATGTGGCTTTATATAAGCATAAAGCCTTTTTAAATGGGTGAAACTAAATTCGCTTTGGAGTGTTTCGTCTACGTCATATTTATTTCTAGCCATTGTAAGCCACCTCCTTAAACTTAGCACCTACATATTTATCAAATTCTCCGTACTGATGATTGAATACAGTAGCGTAATAACCTTGCTTCGCAAGAAGGCTTTCATGATTACCTGTTTCAATAATTCTTCCGTTATCTATTACAAGAATTACATCTGCATCCTTAATAGAGGAGATTCTATGAGCAATAATAAAAACAGTCTTATCTGATAAAGAGCCAAGTTCTGTTTGAATCTGTGCTTCAGTTTCCATATCTACGGCTGAAGTAGTATCATCAAGAATAACAATGGAAGGATTTTTTAGTAAGGCTCTGGCAAGTGAGATTCTTTGCTTTTGACCACCGGAGAGACCCATTCCCCGTTCACCTACAATGGTATCATAACCATCCGGCATATTTCTGATAAAGCCATCAGCATTGGCAATTTTGGCCACATTTTGAACTTCATCAAAGGAACAGGAAGGATTACCGTATGCTATATTTCCCTCAATGGTATCTGAGAATAAGAATACATCCTGCATTGCCATACCAATATTACTTCTAAGATTATATAAATCCATATCTTTAACATTAATACCGTCGATGGTAACCTCACCATCCGTAACATCATAAAAACGGCATAGCAGATTCATAAGAGTGGATTTACCGGAACCAGTCGCACCGATAATACCTACTGTTTGACCGGGTTTAATATTAAAGTTAATATCTCTTAAAATTACATCATCTTCAGCTATGTAATTTACATGGTTAAATGCTATCTCACCTTTAAATCTACCTTTATCACATGCACCTGCAGGTGTTTTAATGGTAGGGTCTTCTTTGATAGTGGAATAGATTTTCTCTACAGAAGTTACAAATCTCTGATAATCATTTGCCAGCCAGCCAGCCATTCTAAGGGGATTGTTAAGCATCCAAAGGTAACCGCTTACAGTAACTAATTTACCCATAGAAATAGAACCGTTAATAACCATAAGTCCACCTACCAGATAAAGAATAACTGTTAAAACATTGGCTAAAAACTCGAATACAGGTACATACTTTTTCCAGATGGAAGCAGCAGCAAGTTCTGCGTCCCTGTATCCATCATTTTCTTTATTAAACTTAGAAATTTCATAATCTTCCTTGGCAAAGGCTTTAACAACACGGTTACCACTTACATTTTCTTGTACAAATGTATTCAGACTGGAAAAGTGCTTTCTAATATTATGGAATGCTGCCTTAATTGCTTTTAATTGCTTGGCAGTGATTAATACAGTTATTGGAACAACTGCTATCATGGATAGTGCTAATCTGTAATCTACAGTAAATATCATAAATACAGCAATTATAAATAATAGAGAGTTTTCATAAATAGAGTAAATAACAAAGGCTACAAAGTGTCTGATGGCATCCATATCACCCGTTTGTCTGGACATCAAATCACCTGTACGATTCTTGTTATAAAAAGAAAAATCTTCTTCCAAAAATCTACGGTACACGTAATCTCTTAAGGAATACAGCATTCCTTGAGAGGTCTTTTCAAAAATTACCAGAAAGGTATATTTAAGAACTGACCTAATTACGGTAGTTGCTATAAGTATAAGGACTAATTTAGGTAGTAATGAAATTGCTCCTCCTTTAATTATATCATCTACGATTATTCCTGAGATGTAGGGGTTAATAATTGTAAGACTGGATGTAATCGTTACAAGTATTAAAGCTATAATTAGTTTTAGTCGGTATTTTTTCAAAAATGAAAAAAACCATTGCATTGCTGTCATAAATGTTAATCCTCCGATTCTGATTCTAATAATACATGCAAACATACGTTTCATTATTTTAAGATTCTTATCCATTATAGTATGAATCGAAAAAAATGAAATGTACTTTGTTATTTAAATCATGTCAATTATTATAATGACGAAAATTTTCGAAGAAATAAAAATTTCTTCTATATAAATAAAAAAATTGAAAAAATGATTTCCATTTGCAAAAATAATGTTATAATAAATATTAATGAGTTTACAAGAGTAGTGCAAAAGATGTTTATTTATAAATAAAAGATCGAATTTAAGTAATAGATTGCTTCTTTTGCCTAAGTAGACTAACGATTAATACATGATAAATGAATGATTAATGCACAGTGTATGTAGTTAAATATAGAGTTTTTTATTTCTTGAATTACAGATACTAGATAGAGGAGGAGGTAATTTATGTGCCAGCACCAATATGATATTACGTATAATGATTTGAATCCTACCATATTTTTTGCCAGCAAGCAAAAGATGTTAACTGAATCGGCTTATCATGATCATGATTTTACTGAATTTACCTTTATTTTATCGGGTAAAGGAAAATACTTGGTAGAAGGAATTGTTTATGAGGTTGAGGCAGGAGATGTTATTATATGTAATCCTGGTGTAAAACATCAGAATATAATCGTGAATACCAAAGAACCAACAGTAGAATTCTTTGCAGGTTTTACAGATTTTCATTTTAAGAATATGCTGCCTAATTCCATCTCCTTAAAGGATGGGGGACACGTTCTTCATACAACTGCAGAAACGAAGCAGGAAATATCAAAACATTGCTATGAAATGATAGCGGAGAATGAAAGTGCTCAAATAGGTAAGTATTTTATGCTAAAATCACATTTAATACAAATACTACTGCTCATGGTAAGAGATATTACAGAAGTTGAAACTTCTAATCAAAAAGGCTGCAATTTTGAATCTTACAATAAAAGTTATGCTGTAAAGAGAATTATTAATTACTTAAATGAGAACTATGAGAATAAAATATCTCTAGATCAAATAGCACACAATATGTATTTAAGTCCGGTATATATTTCTAAAATATTTAAAGAAGAGACTGGAGAATCACCAATTAATTACTTAATTAAAATTCGTCTTGAGAAAGCAAAAGATATTTTAATTAATACTGATGGTGGAAGTATTAAAAGTATAGCCAATCGGGTAGGATATGAAGATGTATACCACTTTAGTAAATTATTTAAAAAGTACTATGGAATATCACCCTTATACTATAAGAAAATTGCATTAGAGAAAATGCAAGGAGAGGAAGATCAGATGATATCTCCTCATAGATAAAAGGAGTCAGGAGTTTGTCATGAATTTATATGAAGCGATATTCGCAAGAAAATCAATAAAAAAATACAGCATGGATAAATTAGATGATGCCATGTTTATAAATATTCTAGGGTTTGCTAATAGTCTTACTTCTATCTCAAAAGATTTAAAGGTTGAGTATAAGATTATAGAATACAGTGAGGTGCAGCAGTCAGTTAAGAATTTTAGTCAAATTAAGGCACCTTATTATTTGCTTTTTTATTCAAGCAAAGGAAAAGATTACGAATTAAATGCAGGTTTTTTAATGGAGCAAGTTACCCTTTATTTAACTACTAAGGGACTGGGGTCTTGCTACTGTATGAAATTAAATCCCAAGAAGAATCTAGTTGAAGATCAAGGTCTTGAATTTATGATTGGATTAGCCTTTGGTAAAAGTGAAGGAGAAGTGTATAGACAAAATAACAAAGCTAAAAGACTTCCTCTAAGTGATATGGCTTATATAAAAGAGGATATTAGTAAGAATACCAAAGCTATCTTAAATGCTGTTAGAATGTCTCCCTCCAATATGAACAGTCAGCCTTGGAGACTAGTTGTTTATGATAATAGAATTCATATATTCTGCAAGAAGAACATTTTTCTAAAGAGTGTATTAAAAGATATGAAGATGATTGATATAGGTATAAGTCTGGCCCATTTATTTGTAGCAGCAGAAGAGATGTGGCTCAATGCATCTACTGTTCATATAGACAATATGGCGCAACAGAATTTTAAAAAGAATGATTATGTAATCACAGTTAAGATGTCTTAATTAAATATATTAATTATATAATTAAAAAAATATATAAAATTAGCATTGACAATCCAGTTCATCTGTTATATACTAAGTACTGTGCTTAGAACAACAGCACAAAAACAGATGAATATGCGCGAGTGGCTCAGTGGTGGAGTATCGCCTTGCCAAGGCGAGGGTCGCGGGTTCGAATCCCGTCTCGCGCTTAATTGAAAAGTATTGCAAATCCTTATAAACCAAGGGTTTGCGATTTTTTTTGTTAAAAAAACATGTGTGCAGGATGTGTGCAACATCCTATTACGTACTCAAATGGTCATAAGGCCTTGTTCATATAGGCAAGATTCTGCTCGATTTCATGATAATTATAGATATACCCCTTCGTTCTCTCTTCTTTTCTTCTTCCAGACCACTGTTTTACCGGCTTAAGGTGTTTTATCAACTGTCATCACCTAACAAAAATAAAACAAAAATTTTGTTTTTGGTCTGCTTGTTTCATATGCAGGTTAAAGCAGAAATGCCGTTTGCTGAGTTTGGAATAATTGATTACATTGATAAGGAGAAAGACTATTCGAAATATGAACCCGATAAATATAACTGTGTTGCAATAAGTGACGATGAGTATATTAATGATTGGTGGGAAAGGTTATTATGTATAAAGACATATTTTCACAACCTTCATAGACCGTCAACTGCCCTTGCCCGTTGGGGAGTAACAATTATTCCACAGACTCCCTTACTGCTTTTCAAGATATTGTTATTTCGGATAGAAGGTTAAAGCATGACTGCAACCTGATTGCACTTGCAAATATAATACACCAAGCTATTGATGAAGATAAGTATATGATACACTATGGGGTATGATAGTTGAAGATGAACGGAGTGATTTATGATAATAGAGATAGAAAGCTACAAAGAAAATGAAGATGGTATATTCTTAACAGGGAAAAAGTATTCTCTTGGGGAGTTACAAGAAATGATAAAACACATTCTTGCTCTTTCTGATAACAATTTCATTCCCTTGTTTTGCAGGAACTATAATTTTGATATTATTGAAAATTATGAAGGAAATGCGGATGCTGTTATCGATTTAGATATCAACCATGTTTATCAGCCTAGGTATGATGATTAGTTTTGAGAAAATGTCTGCAAGTATGTGTGCAGATAAATAACAGAAGCCGCAAACCTCCTATTTATCAGTATTTGTGTGTGCGGGGATTTGTTCGAATCCCGTCTCGCGCTT
>DALYNO010000202.1:0-7303 GCA_031975295.1 Anaerocolumna sp.
GATTGCAGTTTCAACTAATTGAGCTTCCATAATAGGCGCAATAATCTTAACTAGGGGTTCCATTGGAAAGACCACCGTTCCCTCAGGAACCGCATAAATATCTCCTGTAAAGGAAAATCCGGTTAAATACTCCAGAAAATCTTCATCAAACATATGAAGGCTTCTTAAATATTTAATATCTTCATCAGCAAAATTTATACTTTTTATATATTCTATCATCTGTTCTAAACCTGCACAGATGGAATAGCCGCTTCCAGATGGATTATTGCGATAAAATACATCAAATATTACTGTATCGTTAGAATTATTTTTAAAATACCCCTGCATCATAGTTAGTTCATAAAAGTCTGTAAGCAAGGTTAAATTTTCATTTCCCATTTTTGCTCCTTTATTTACAGGCCCCTACCCACCTGCTTTATCTGCGTTTTTTCTGCAATATTTTGTCCTTTACATTATAACACATAATTTCAAATGTACAAGAAATAGACAAATATTTAATAATAGTTAAGAATTTTTTAAGCAGTTATGATTTCACAAGCATTTTTTGCGATTTCATGATATAATATACTCTCGTAAAGTTATATTTTAATTAGGTGTATAAAAGTATCAGCTTTATTAAATTCAGTACAGGAGGGTTTTATGAAAACCTTATTAGTCGCACTTTTTTTACTTTTATTTTTTGTTGTTAGTATACCTTTATATTTAATAGTAATCATTCTTGGGAAAGTGAATCCTAGACTTAAGGTCAAAACATCCCAGGCAATCGTAGTTACTGCCTTTAAAATTATATTATTTATATGTGGCATAAAAAAGACGGTTTTAGGGCGAGATCATATTCCTGCGGATAAAGCAGTATTATATGTATCCAATCACAGAAGTTATTTTGACATATTATTAGGATATACCACCGTACCAAACCTCACAGGGTTTGTTGCAAAAAAAGAAATGAGTAAGCTTCCCTTTATCAGTATTTGGATGGGTTTTATGAATTGTTTATTTCTTGATCGTGATAATGTGAGAGAAGGTTTAAAAACTATTTTAAAAGGTGTAGAACATATCAATAATGGTTACTCTATCTTTATATCACCAGAAGGTACCAGAAACCAGCAAGCCGAAATGCTTCCCTTTAAGGAAGGAAGTCTTAAAATGGCAGAGAAATCTCGTTGTCCCATTATTCCTGTTACCATCAATAACACTGATAATATTTTCGAAAATCATTTACCTTGGATACGCAGAGCTCATGTAGTCATTGAATATGGAAAGCCTATCTACCCAGAGGAATTAAGCAAAGAAGATAGAAAGTTTATAGGTGCATATGTGCAGGAGATTATAAAGGAAACCTATGCTAAAAATACCCTTCTGGTTTAATAGTAAGGCTTGAACTTTTAAATAATTGATGTTACAATAATAACATTGCAAATATGAGGAAGGAGGTACATAGTGAGTCCAGTTCTAATCGTTTTGATTGTTGTATTGGCTATTGTTATCGTTGGCTTGGTAGTTGTTTCAATTTATGGAAGAAAACTACAAAAAAGATCCGAAGAAAATCAAGCACAGATGCAAGCAGGTGCGCAGACTGTGTCAATTTTAGTTATAGATAAGAAGAGAATGAAGCTTACGGAAGCTAATTTACCCAAGTTAGTTGTGGATCAGACACCTAAATATCTACGCAGATCCAAGGTTCCAATTGTAAAAGCTAAAATCGGACCTAAGATTATGACTTTAATGTGTGATGATAAAGTATTTGATCTTATTCCAGTTAAAAAAGAAGTAAAAGCTGTTATGAACGGAATCTATATTATGGATGTGAAAGGTCTTCGTTCTAATTTAGATGCCAAACCCCAAAAACAAAAATTCTTACAAAGAATGAAAAATAAATTAGCTAATGTAAAACAAAAATAAAAGCCCTAACGTATTAGGGCAGATATAGAGAGTCTGGCTTAAGCAGCCGACTCTTTCTTTATGCATTTTTTCTGGGTGTTATTTTAATCTGAATCAAACAATCTGATATAAAGGAATAATTAATGTCCAATCCATAATTTATTTCAACTAAAATTTTATCCTCATCCTCATGAATATCAATACTCTTTGTAAAGATACCAACTTGCAGATCACCATATGGCGTATGATAATAGGTCATATTTTTCTTACCTGCTTCAAATATCATATGCACATTGCTAGCGCCTCTTTTAATAATATCAATTTGGTTTTCAGTAATTTTTAGGGTACAACTAGTGACCCCGTCTACCTCTTCCATGATTTCTTCATATTTTACATAGTGTTTACCATCTCTATTATAATATTCACCAATTGATATTACTTCAACTGCGTCGTCTTTATCAAACTCATATTGAAGCCCTGAAATAGACACCAGTACATCTTTTTTCATTCATTCCTCCGCCAAACAGAATAACTTAACTTTATGGATTATTGTTTTCTATTTGTTTCATCCTATACATAATACTAGATATATTATGTGTCAGTCCTATACTAAAGTAAGAAATTTGCAAAACTTTCAATATTTACATCCTTTGTTTCTACTACTTCACAAGGTAATATTGTATTTGCAAACTTCTTAAACTTTTCAGCTCCATCGCTTACATAAAACTTATGATCACCTACAAGCTCTTTACTCTCAAGTCCTTTGCTCATTAACACTCTCTTTAATTCTATTGCTGTTTCAAAAGCCGGATTAACAAGTTTTACTTTCTCCCCAACGATAGAGCCAATAATATTCCTAATAAGTGGATAATGGGTACAACCTAAAACCAAAGTGTCTATATCATAATCCATAAGACTGTTAATATATCTGCCTGCAACCTCTACTGTAATTGGGTCAGTTAACCAGCCTTCTTCCACTAGTGGTACAAAAAGAGGACAGGCCTTACCATATACCTTGACTTCTGGTTTTATTCTGCTTAAATAGGAATTGTATATACCACTGTTAATAGTACCTTCTGTACCAATAATTCCGATATTTCCATTTACAGTGGTCTGAGCAGCGACTTTAGCTCCAGGCTTTACAACTCCAATTACAGGTATAGATACTTCCTTAGCGACAGTTTCAAGGGCAAATGCACTGGCTGTATTACAGGCAATTACAATTGCCTTAACATCTTTTGTCTGAAGGAATTTAACAATCTGTCTGGAGTAAGTTATAATTGTCTGTTTGGACTTACTTCCATAAGGAACTCTTGCAGTATCTCCAAAATAAATAATTTTTTCTTCTGGAATTTGCCTCATGATTTCTCTAGCTACTGTTAATCCCCCAATACCTGAATCAAATACGCCTATGGGAGCACTACAAGACATCACCTTCTCCTCCTGTTTCAGCTGCTCTGGCGAAGGCCAATTGCAATAATTTTTCAACTAATTGAGGTTTCCCGATTCCTTTTGCTTCCCATAGCATTGGATACATACTAATACCTGTAAATCCAGGTAATGTATTTATTTCGTTAAAGATAACACTACCAGTTTCATTTTCAACAAAAAAATCTACTCTGGATAAACCATATCCGTCCACTGCTTTAAATATTCTAACAGCATAATCTCTGATTGTTTCAGCCGCATTACCTGGTAATTCTGGTGATATAACAGTCTTTGACTCCATATTGTTATATTTGGCATCATAGTCATAAAATTCTGCTGCTGCAAGTATTTCACCTACTCCGGAAGCTTTCGGTTCGTTGCCTCCAAGTACAGCACATTCAACCTCTCTACCATAAATAGTTTCTTCCACTAATATCTTTCTATCATATTCACTTGCATTTTTAAGTGCATAAATTAATTCCTTTTCATTAGATGCTTTATTAACACCTCTGGAAGAACCAGAATTAGATGGTTTTACAAATACAGGGTAAGAAAGCTCTGCTTCTACTCTTTTAAGAACAGCATCTATATTGGATAATTCCTTTTTGGTAACAGCCACATAGTTTGCCTGTCTGATTCCCAACGTATCTACAACAATTTTTGTAAATAGCTTATCCATAGAAACTCCAGATGCTACTACACCGCAACCTACATATGGAATCCCAGCTAGTTCTAATAGACCCTGCACAGTTCCGTCTTCTCCATTAAGGCCATGAAGGGCAGGAAATACAACATCTACTTTTTCTTTTGTATATTTTGCGCCATCTAAAAACAGTATGGACTTTTGTGTGGCATCGGGAGATATGACAGCTGTTACTGTGCCATTTACCCATGCACCACTTGTTATATCCTCTACAGAATCAACATTCAGCCATTTACCCTCTTTTGTAATACCAATGATTACAATATGGTAAAGATCTGAATTTATATTTTTAATAATCGTTGTTGCGGAAATACAGGAAACTTCATGTTCAGAAGATTGGCCTCCAAACAAAACTGCCACAGTTTTTTTATTCATAATTAAGTTATCCTTCCTTCTTGACCAAATTTATCGTGCACATAGTTGTAGTGTTTCTACTATGATATTATACCTAAATAGCTTCTGCTACACTTATTAACTTATTATTTATATACGTTAATGCGTTTATGAAAAGGGCAGAATAGGAATGCTTATATTATATTTATTATTAATTCTATTACTTTATTCATTCTACACTTTATTTAAATAAGATTCAATAGCTATATTATAATACCTTTCTTAAATTTAATGTTTAAACCAAATAAAAATGGACCATAATTTAGTTACATAACCAGTCTGGTAAACCCTAAATTATTGAATTGAAATAAAATACATGATTCATTCATTAACTTAAAGTTTGCTTTATCCAGTATCCGTTACATATTATAAACGATTAACATTACAGTAAGCTACAATAAAAAATATTAGAAAGGAAAGCCGCTTCATCACCATTGACTCGAGCAAGGATTCATTAAGATCAGTTCCGTTAATGTGGGGATGGTTGAAAGTTTCTAGGTCTTTCAATCACTATTTGGTGGCTGTATCACCTCTGTAAAACATGTGATAGAAAGGGTGTAAAAATGAAACGTATGCATTTATTTTATAGAGTTCAAGAGGAATCCACACTGAATACCGATTCTTCCATACAAATTACGTATCCATTCCTAGCAAGATATAAATACTTTGCTATGATTCTTGTGTTCTTAGCTTTGGCTGCTTATTTTCTTGCGCAAGCCTTTTTTGTTGATGCAGTAAGCAAGACTGATCTTCAAAAAGACATAGCATCCGAAATTATTCGTTTTCATGTAATTGCAAACAGTGATTTAGAAGAAGATCAGGCTTTGAAATTAAAAGTTAAAACTGCTTTAACTGATGCGCTACGTCCCGCTCTAGATAAAGCTGACTCTGTGGAAGAAGCAAGAGATATTCTAATAGAGAATTTACCTGAAATGGAGGATTTGGCCAATCAGGTTATGAAAGACAATGGATTTAACTATACAGCAAAGGCCTCCATAGAACGGGGTTATTTTCCCCTTAAAGTCTACGGGGACTTATCCTTACCGCCTGGCGAATATGAAGCCGTAAGAGTTGAACTTGGTTCGGCCAAAGGACAGAATTGGTGGTGCATTATGTTTCCTCCCCTTTGTTTTGTTGATGCAACCTATAGTGTTGTTCCAGAGGATTCAAAAGAACAGCTCAAGCATGTGTTGACAGAAGAAGAATATGATGCAGTCTTTGCAAATAAAAAAGTCAATGTAAAAGTTAAATTTAAGTTAATCTCCTTATTAAAGGATTTACTGTCCGACTAATAAACCCTAAAAAGTTAAGTATTGCAAATATAATCACCAATGCTTATAATCATAATTACAAAACCCCCTAGTACATCACTTTACCTTTAAACCGATGTACTAGTTGATAAATACGAAGAAAACAGGAGTACATATGAATATAATCAGGTTGAAAGCATATGCCAAAATAAATCTTGGTCTGGATGTAGTTAGAAAAAGGGCGGATGGCTATCATGAAGTTCGGATGATTATGCAAACCATCGGTTTGTATGATAAAGTTACACTAAGCCGTATGAATAATTCTGGCGTATGTCTTAGAACAAACCTTCATTATCTGCCTACTGATGAAAATAATCTGGTCAATAAAGCTATCTCCATGATTCAAAAAGAATATAACATCTCTCAAGGCGTCTTAGTACATCTGGAAAAGAAAATTCCTGTTGCTGCAGGCATGGCTGGCGGCAGTACGGATGCTGCTGCAGCACTTTATGGTATGAATAAACTTTTTCAGTTAAAAATTCCTCAAAAGGAGTTAATGGAATTAGGACTACGTCTTGGTGCTGATGTGCCTTACTGCCTTCTTAGAGGAACAGCATTATCTGAGGGCATTGGTGAAGAACTAACTCCGCTGCCACCTTTTCCGAGCTGCTATGTGCTTATTGTGAAACCAGGGATTAATGTATCCACCAAGTATGTATATGAAAACTTACACCTTGATGAAACCATAATCCACCCTGATATTGATGGAATTATAACAAATATTAAACAAAATAATTTATACGGAGCCTGTGAAAAATTTGGTAATGTTCTTGAATCTGTTACTGTAAATGATTATCCCATTATAGATGAAATTAAAACGGCCATGAGAAATACAGGTTGTATCACCTCTCTTATGAGTGGCAGCGGTCCAACTGTCTTTGGCCTTTATGATGACCTTAAAAAAGCTGAGAGAGCATTTTATCAATTTAAAGTTAGTAACTTAGGAAAACAAGTATTTTTAACAACCCTATATCAGCCAAGCTATTAAATTATTCAATTACCTGACAGGTTAATCCATTCAATTAACTTGTACTGTTTTAAGTTATTCCATTCAATTAAAGTCTTAAGTTATACTGTTAAGCTAAACTATTAAGTTTTATACCAGTGAATCCGATATTTACCATATGGATGCTATTTCACCATGTACCATTTAATAATTGGGAATTATAGTTTATTGTACAGATATTCTGGTATTCCCAATGCCAGTCCAAGGAGGGTAATCATATGGCAGTAAACGGAGTTACTACATCTACATACCAGAACAGTGAAACAAAAAGAAACAAAAATACGGTTTCTGATCAAAAGCCAGAGCAGGGTTTGTATACAGAGCCTGCAGCTACTTATGAGAAGAATACAGAACCTAAAAAAGTAACCTATAAACAGGACACGGCTACTCTAGAACAACTAAAAGCTGATGCCGAGAGAAGAACCAGTCAGTTACGTGATTTAGTGGAAAAAATGATGCTTTCCCAGGGTAAAACCTTTCAGGAAAGTGAAATGTATGCTTTTTTACAAAGTGATAATCTTTCCCCATACCCAGAGACCATTCAGCAGGCACAAGCTGACATTGCAGAAGACGGTTATTGGG
>DALYNO010000203.1:0-7277 GCA_031975295.1 Anaerocolumna sp.
GCACAATAACCAAAAGCAGCTATTACTTTTCGTAATAACTGCCATTGGTTAACCTTTATTTTATAACAAATACTAGACTTTTGTAAATAGAACTTAATACCCATAACAATTACTATTTTTATTTTAGGTTATGAAATAGCAATTTTAGATTTTTTTGATCAATTTATACACTTCTTCTATAGTACCTGCTTTCAGTACATCTTTTGACCAGGCCTCTTCTTCCTTATAACTGGCATTTCTAATTCTGTGTTTTACGAAAGGTATGGAAGAAGCCGTCATACTAAATTCATCCAGCCCCAAACCTAGTAGTAATGGTACTGCATATTCATCACTCGCAAACTCACCGCACATACCTACTTTTATATTATTTTCATGACCTGCATCAATGATTTTCTTTATGCTTCTAAGTACTGCTGGGTGGAAAGAATTATACAGAGAGGATATTTTTTTATTTCCTCTGTCACAGGCTAATAGATATTGGGTAAGATCATTGGTTCCTATACTAAAGAAGTCTGCTTCTTTTGCCAAATCCTCTACACAAAGTACACTAGCTGGGGTTTCTATCATAATGCCGGCCTCGATGAAAGAATCATAGCTAATTTCTTCTTTCGTTAATTCAACTTTACATTCTTCCAGAATCTCTTTGGCCATTCTTAACTCTTCCAGAGATATTATCATAGGAAACATGATTCTAATGGTTCCAAAGGCACTTGCTCTAAGTATAGCTCGTAACTGGGTTTTGAATAAATCCTTTCTGTCCAAAGAGATTCTAATAGCACGATAACCCAAAAAGGGGTTCTCTTCCTGGTCAAATTCAAAATAAGACAGTTCTTTATCTCCGCCAATATCCAAAGTTCTAATGGTCAATTCTCCAGAAACTAACTGCACAGCCTCTTTATAAACCAGAAATTGTTCCTCTTCTGTAGGAAAATGATCATTTTCCATGTACAAAAACTCACTTCTAAATAAACCAATCCCATCTAAATTGTATTCCAAGGCCGTTTTAATGTCTTTTAGATTCCCAACATTGGCACACAGCATAACACTTCTATTATCTTTTGTAATAGGTGGCAGTGTATTTTCTTCTAAAAGCTCTTTTAAGGTGCGGGCTTCTTCTACTTGCTTTGATTTATATTCTTCTATAAGCTGCTGGTCTGGATTTATGAAAATATCACCATTTAATGCATCCATAATTACAAAGTCTTGTGACGATACTTCTAAAAGGATATCTTTCACACCAACTAATGCTGGTACACCCAGTCCTTTAGCCATAATGGATACATGGCTGGTAACACCTCCATCTCTTGTAATAAATCCAAGAATGTGATCAAAATCTAATTCTGCTGTTTCAGATGGTGTTAAATCCCCTGCAATGAGAATGACCTGCTCCGTTGTTTTATTTACTGCTTCTTTGTTATTACCAGTGAGATTCTTAAGGAGCCTTTCCTTAATATCTTTTATATCACTGGCCCGCTCTCTCATATATTCGTCTTCAATGGATTCAAAGATTACAATCAGTTCATGAATCGCATCCTCTACAGCACCTTCGGCATTTTTAAGTTCAGTACTAATTTTCCCTGTTACTGCTTCATAAAGGGTGGGGTCTTTCACCATCTCCAGATGGGCCAAAAAGATATCATTGGTTTTAGAAAGCTCATATAAATCTCTTTCTGCACCTTTTATAGCTTCTTCGTACCGATTTATCTGAGCGGAAATTTCATCTTCTGAAATTTTGTTATGATTTGCAAGCACATTAGATTTTTCATAAATTAAAATCTTGCCCATTGCAATGCCTTTTGATGCAGTTTTACTTACTTTTAAGGTTTTCATCATGGTTCACCACTATTCCCCTAATCCACTATTTATGGCATCTACAATATTCTTTAAATCATTCTCTTCTGTTTCACCACTACATTCCACTACTATTTCAGTACCACATCTGATAGCAGCTGCCATAAGATTCAGTACACTTTTAGGATTTATTTTTCGTTCCCCCACATAAATAGAAACATCTGAATTACATTTACTTGCTATTTTAGCCAATTCACTAGCTGGTCTTGCGTGTATGCCTGAGGCATTTATTACCGTTAACTTTTCGCTTACCATACTCACACTCCCTTTCTGTTAGGACAGGTCTACATTATAATGACTCAATAATATTTTCTCAGCTTCACTATTCCATAGTCCTCTATGGGACTTAATAGAGTCGGAAAGTTTCTTAAATAAAGGATCTGTTTTTCCAAGTTCTTCAAAGTCATCAAGAGCTGTTAAAGGCATATCTATCTGGGTATACGTAAGTTTTTTACCACCTGGTATAGCGGGAAGATTCATAGTTGCTTCTGCAATGCTATCAATACCACCTACATGAGTCACCATAACGGCTGGATCAATCAAACCTTTGGCAGAAAGATCAATTGCTTCAATTAAATCATCTGTATTTCCACCAGTCGTTCCCAGAATATGGGTACTGGTATAATGAACATTATATAAATTTATATTGGCTGTAAAATCACTGTTACTTGGACCTGCAAAGAAGTTCATACATCCATCAAAAGCTAATAACCTATCACCCATTTCTGCTACTTGCGGAATAGGAATATACACAAACACATCATCATAACCATGATTATCTGTAATATCCATTAGAGCTTTCACCGGATCTTCTTTGGTTGCAGTATTTACATAGATTAATTCAACACCTTTTTGTGCCGCTGCCTCAGGTGAGATTACTTCTGCAGCACGATTAATTCTGTCATCACTAATATCTGTAACAACAATCCTCTTCGGTTTATTTTCTGTATATAAACCATAACTAACTGCACCTAGACCCATAGGACCGCAACCACCCATGATGAGGATATTTCCATCTTTTTTTGTTCCCATCTCATGGTTGTAATTCTGTTTATTGGTATGATAATTAGCATGGTATCCACCAATGATACAACTCATAGGTTCTCCCAGCGATGCCTGGAAGAAGCTCTCTCCATCATAATTTAACAAACAGCCCAGTTCCATTACTTCATGAGGTATAATACAATATGTTGCTGCACCACCACAGAATTCATAAGAATATCCTGGTGAATCCAAACTTCCTTTATAATTAAGGGCTGGCTGAAGAGCAAATTTCTGACCTGGTTTAAATTGTGACTGCCACTTTTCTCCTACTTTTTCTATAATGCCTGCAAATTCATGTCCGATTATAATGGGGTTAGTGTCAATATTTTGAGGTGCACGTTTGTGCTTTTTACCTTGTTTGATTAGTTTATAACTAGACATACATATGCTATCACTCATAACTTTAACTAGAATTTCATCCTCTTTGATTTCTGGCAATTCAAATTCTTCCAGCCTTAAATCGTCCATTCCATACATTCTGACTGCTCTTGATTTCATAAACTGCTCCAATCTGCGTTTTTACGCTTAAAACTATCTATTAGGTTTTTAAATACTTTACTGTAGTCTTTTTGTATACGGGTTCCTATTATAAGGTGATTATCTGAACTCTTTCCATTAATTCCTCCACTAATTCCTTTGTTGGAGGTTTTGTGCCTTTTGTTGTCACTGCACCAGCTGATGTAGCCATAGCTAGTTTAACACACTCTTCAATGTCCTTATTTAAACTTAGTCCAAAGGAAAGAGCTGCTACCATGGCATCTCCTGCACCAACTGTGGAATGGGCCTCTACTTTTAGACCTGGGCATTTTATCACTTTCTCATTCGTTAAGAATAATGCTCCCATTTGGCCTAAAGAAATGGCCACCATACCAATTCCTTTATCCATAAGTTGATGCCCCATTTCAATTAGTTCTTTTTCATCTACTCTGTAATCTTTGTGGAAGTATTCTTCTAATTCTGATCGATTGGGTTTAATAATATCTGGCGCTCCCTCTAAAGCGTTCACAAAAAGTTCCCCATCGGCATCTAAAAATACCTTGGCACCTTTTTGTTTTACCATCTTCGTTATGGTTTTATAAATACCTTTATCCACACCATTTGGAATACTGCCAGCTAATACAAACAATGTATCCTCTCCGGCATAAGATAACAATTTCTCCTGTAAGGCATTGATTTCTTCTTCTGAAACAAAAGGTCCCGGCTCATTTAACTCTGTTACAAAACCATTTTCCTCAACAATTTTTAAGTTAGTGCGGGTACCATTCTCTATTTTTATAAAGTCAGAGGTGATACCTTGTTCTCTTAACACTTGTTCAATAACTACTCCGCCACTACCGCCTATAAAACCGCAGGCTATGGTTTTCCCTCCCAGGGCTTTTATTGTTTTGGATACATTGATACCTTTACCACCTGCATCCATGATTACATTTTTTAATCTATTTAAAGAACCAACTTCCAGCTTAACTAAGTCAGCAGTTTTATCTATAGCTGGGTTCATCGTAACTGTTACTATCATTTGATATTGCCATACTGCCACACATATATAATGTGAGTTAGAATCTATTGTGGCATCCTTCCTTATCAGATTTTCTATCACACTTAGTCCCATAATTCAGAGCATTCGAAACACAGGTTTTTGGAATTCATACTACCTAAGTAATTTGCACAAAACAGAAAGAACGAATGCACCTCTGTACATGTATCAGAATACCTTTTCTCTGCGGATATGTGATATATTAGTAAACAGAGTTTACTAAGCAAGTGAGTTACCTGTTTACTAATAGTATCCTGCATAATTAAATCGTAAAGAGATTATATATCTCCTCCACCGTACTGTGTATGAGATCATTTACAGCCTCTGGCGTAGAAAGCTTTTCAGCAATATTTGCCAAAACCTCCAAATGCTCTTCACCCACACCAGCTATACCAATAACAACATTTACCTTTTCATCATTCCACCAAGTACCTTTTGGAAATACCATTACAGCAATTCCAGACTTTTTAATATTCTTTTTGGCTGCTTCTACACCATGGGGTAAAGCTATGTTATTACCAATATTTGTGGAAAAGGATTCCTCTCTAAGCAGCATGGCATCAATGTAACTTTCATCAACATATCCGCTATTGACTAGTTTTCTTCCAATTTCTCTAATTACCTCTTCCTTTGGCTTTTCTGTGCAATTTAATATTATATTATCTTTTAAAAGTATACTCACTTCATCAATTCCTTTCTAAAACAATTCATCCATTTGGTTTCTAAACTTATTATAATCCTTTCTCTTTGCTAAATTCAATCTATACAAATATGAGTTTGACACTATAACTTAAGGACATTTTTAAAAAGATTTTTAAACAATTTCTAAATATTGATTAAAATATTGTTTTAGTTCTTTTGAGATAAAACTCTTTATTTCATATTTATCTCCTTTAAAAATTGTGTTTAGAAAATCCTCACTATCAATTAATTTACTACTTAAATGACCCATAATTTCACCATTTTCAAGCGCATTGTCATCGTCTGGTATAAGCATGATAATGACTGCTTTAATATTTGTGAAATAAGGATCCCTAAATTCTTTTAAATCTTTCGTCAAACATACTGCAAACATAGGTTTAAGCACACCTTTTGTCTTGGAGTGCAAAAGAGCAAATCCATATTCTGGTATGATCTGTGTTGCAATTTTTTCTCTGCGCATGATGTCTCTTTGAATGATCAAACGATTTTCATTATATACTGCCAGCTTCTCAGTGATTGCTACGAGAAGTTCCTCAAATGAAATATAACTTTCCACTTTCATAAATTGGAAATCATTGATAATAGTTCTTATTTGGGTTATTATAAACTGCACCTGTTCCAATTGCTTAGGGAAGTCCACATCTTTCTGTGTTTTTTTTGGTGTTTTACTATAAGCTTTTACTTTACTATCAATTCTCTCTAATTCTTTTTCATCAAGTAATGGCGTTACTCTTATAATATCTGCATCTAAATCCTCTAGCAGGATACTAGAAATTAAAAAGTCGATTTCTTTTAATACTTGAGGTGTTAAATCTTCTCTTCCATAGGTATAAAACTCTGCTCTTTCTTTTATAAACTTCTTTAACTTGGTAAGCATTAATCTTGAAATACCTATTCCACTGGCACATACAATTCCAACTGTAACTTTTCTAACATTTTCTTTCTGATTTTCTAACCTTACGCCGGCGGCTCCAAAATGCATAGCCAAAAAACCAATCTCTTCTTCCGGAACCATATAGCCATACTTTCTCTCAATCAATCTGCCAACTTTTTGACTTTTTGTAAAAATATCAGGATAAAAGTCTTTTATTTGAGATAATAAAGGATTGGATATACTCATATGATTTTTTAACCTTACAAAGGTTGGCCTTAAATGGGCTAATAATCCGTCAATGAATTCTTCGTCCTGCTTTAATTCATAAGACAGTTCTTCATCATATTCCATAATCATATCATTGATAAAATCCAATAGTTCTTCTTTATCTGAAAATTCACCTTGTGTCTTTCTATCTTCATCCACATATTGGATCTTAGCTCCGTTAATGTGAAGTAATATATATGCTACCTCCACATCAGGTATTTCAATCAAGAATTCCTCTTCCAGGGATCCCGCAATAAGCATAGCTAAATCATAATTCTCACTTTTATTTAGATTCTCTACCAGTTCATCATTAGGTTCAATAATTTCTTTTTGCAGAATCCGATTCACAGCTATGGTTATATGCATAATGAGACCAATATAGGAGTTCTCCGTAAGCCTTAACAACCTTTTGTCCCGTATACTCTTAAAACAGGTAATCACTTGTTTTAAGATATCATTATTTAAAAGATTATAAACATTCTTGCTTTCTTTCTCTCTGATTATTTCAAGCACAGATAATTCTTTTTCTTCTGCTAAATATTTCATTAAATTAGTTTTTACATTTTCATCTACAAACCTGCATACTGCCAATCTATAGTTTTTTTCACTGCCTTCTAAGGCAACACCGTATCCTTGCTTTCTAATTAACTTTAAATTAAATTTAGTAAACCAGTCTTCAATGGCTTCCATATCACTGCTTACTGTAGCTTCACTGACACCGAATATATTTCCGTAATAGTATAACTTTTTGGGTACTCTATCTTTTAATATTTCAAAAATAAGCCTTTTTCTTCTTTCTTCTTTGTCACCTGAATCTATGACATCTTCCTCTTTTAACTCTTTTAGTAAATTTACTTTATTCTGTTTTTCACCATCTAGCCAGATTCCAGCACCTGTTTTAGTCTGCAATGCCAGTCCGAATTTTTTCAAAGAAGTATCTATATACTCTAATTCTCTTTGTACCGTTCTTTTACTGACTTTTATTTCTGCCGCTAGTTTTTTTAC
>DALYNO010000204.1:0-7270 GCA_031975295.1 Anaerocolumna sp.
AATGCCTCTTTGGTATGAATGGCATAAGTTTACCTGCGGGCTTCATACTATATGCAATGGCACCCATTATTTGATTCTAATTATTTTACTCTTCCTTTTTATCTCTTAACTGTAAAAGTGTTTCTTTTAGTTTGTCTGGTACAGGGATCAATACTGCTGCATTTTCGAGAAGGCTTAAAGCTTCATTTACAATAAAGAAAATAATAACTATTTCTCTTAATGCAATCGCCTCTCCCAATAACTTCTGTACGGTCCATGCGGTCGCAATAACTATGAATATCATTATCTTCTTTAGAATTCCCTTGAAACCTATCTCAGAGGAAAGTTTCTTATTATATATTGCCTTAATAATTCCTGTTGCGTAATCTAATATAACCATTATTACAATGGTTTTTAATAGCATATCTCCCCCTCCTAATAAATTACATAAGAATCCACCTGTTAATCCAGTAACAATACTAAATGCATTAAAGATTTTTTCCATACTACTCTCCTTATAGAAATCCCTTACGATTTCTCGTAAGGGAATGAAATTGATTATTCTGCTAATAGTTCAGTTAATTCTGTATACTGCTCACCAGTAATTCTGTTGTTCATGAGGAAAACATCCATCATTATAAGCATTTCTTCTTCTGTCTTTCTTCCTAATGCAATGAGCTTTTTTAAGTTTTCGTATGTGTTCATAATAAACCTCCTCTCTGTCTTATTGAGATAATCCTAGCTCTAAGACTGATACGCGATAGTCAGCATCAATAGCTAACTCAACGTTGCTGTTATCTATCTCCACCAGTTTATCTTGCAACAATGTAATTGTTTCTCTTTCAGTTGGATTTGGTAGTACTATGTTATTATCCTCATCATAGAAGAACCCTTCAATATGCCCGTATCCAATTGCCAAAGGATACTGTGTTGTGTCTACCGCATATGCATCCACACCGAAATTAAGCTTAGCTAACTGATTAGCTACTTCATAATTATCAGCAACTATAATATTTTTAACTGTTTTATCAACTATTAAGCTGAATATCTGATTACACCACATAATTTCATACCTCCTTATTGGTCTGCCCATCTTACTATAACTATTCCTGAACCTCCACTGACCCCTGTTGACCAGCCACCCCATGAGCGTGTACCACCTCCGCCACCGCCTGTGTTAGGGGTACCCGGCTTTGGCTCTTGACCGCTCATATTTTGGGTATTTCCATGTCCAGCACCTCCACCACCATCACCTCCAGTACCTCCATAAATAACATTAGAGAATTGCTGGATTGCTGCAGCTCCACCTCCTCCTCCAGCGTATAAGGTATTTCCACTTTCTCCAAATGCCCTAGTAGTAGAACTCTGCCCAGTTCCCCCATTAGCACCTGTGCTTGCAGTTGTACCCCTATAGCCATTTGAACCGTCTGAACCACCAGCACCTCCATTTGCTACTTGGTCAAGTCCATTCGAACCAGAACCACCCCCACCAGATCCACCGTTTCCTCCTTGACCCCATACTACACTTACCCCTCCATTTGCAGAAACTATTGAACCAAATGATGAGGCTTTACCGTCTCCAACAGTCGAGGCACTTGTTCCATTATAACCAGTACCACCGGCACCAACGGTCACCGAATATTTTTCACCAGCAGCTACATAGACATTGCGTGCTGTGGCAGTATAACCACCTCCACCTCCGCCTACTGGATAGCTTCCTTTTGAATTATAATTACCACTCGCTCCGCCACCTACGCAGAATACATCTATCTTAGATACCCCTTCTGGAACTGTCCACACTTGTGATGATGTGAATATGACTTGACCAGCAGGTGCTCCACTACTCCAAACTAATCTAGTAACACCATTTACACCTACATAAATTTTCTTTACTTTGCGAGCTATGCCATTTACACCTACATAAATTTTCTTTACTTTGTGAGCAATGCCATTTACACCTACATAAATACCTTTTGCCATGGTGACCTCCTATTCATATACAAATGCCACTAAGCCAGAAGTCAATGCTGTATTTCCTGCTACAAGGTCATGTGGTGACACAAGGCATAGCCTTACACCCCACTCCCCATTTACATCAAGACTTGTGTTCCACCCACCTACTGTAGCTGCATTACCCCCGTCATTAGGCTTAGTCCATGCACCCCACCCTTGATAATAGTTTCTTGTAAAAGTTCTAGCTCCACTAGTTACATATTCAGTCAAGGTTTGCTTTGTACCTGCATGCCTTTCAACAAAAAGTGAAAAGGCTTGGTCTGTTGGGCAGTTTGAATACCCTGCAGCTGAAGCATTAGCAGGACAGTAATACATCCCAGGAGTTGTAATGGTATTCAGATCTACGTTTGACCCTAGCAGTATAGGTTGTAGTATGAAGTCACTCGCATGTTTTCCATCAACTGTGTCGGCATTACCCCCATTTGCAGGTAGTGATGTAGGGAAGTCTGTTATCTGGGACTTCGTGTGAGTATGTGTTCCAGCTGCCTTGCCATTCCACGTAGCTTTTTCTGCATCGGTCATGAACCTATTATTTGCGTCTTGCACTATTATGCTTGCCGGATGAGAAGTAGGATGTGTATAATTATTCGCTCCTGTAGCTATGCCACTTAACTTAGTCTTTTCTGTTGTGGTATAGTCATTGGTTGATAAACCTTTTCCAGTTTCTTTATTTACCTTATCATCTTTTAGGTCTTGAATTTCAGTATCAATTTTATCCCAGTTAAAATCCTGAACTGTAATATCTGGTGGGCTATCTGTTAACTCTATCTTTTTAAGTCCTAGATTGGTTGTTGTTTTCATGGTTTAATCACTCTCCTTAATCTGATACATCTACTGTAATTGTATAGCTTTGCCCTACATTGATTGGGTTAGGGCTTATTGTGATACTACTTATTACTGGTGCAACTGTATCTAATATAATCGTTCTTGTAACTGTGCTTACCTTTCCTGCAAGATCTGTAGCTGTAACTGTTACCGTGTTTGTTCCTTCAACTAACGTTAGAGCTTTACTAAAGTTACCGCTTGCATCCACTGTAACCGTTTCTGCGGATCCACTGTTTAACTTAACTGTAATTGCCACAGGACTACTTACAGCATCGTTGGTAGTACCTACTAAAGTAATAGCAGCATTATTCCTATAAGTTGTAGCATCAGCAGGGGTGCTGATATTAAGAGTAGGGGGCACAGTATCTACTTTAAATGTCCTAGAAACTTGTGCTGCTCCATTACCATCATTGTCCTGCACATCTACTGTTACTGTGTGAGATCCATCTGTTAAAGCGCTCTGTGGCGTATATGTAATATTAAATCCTCCTGTTACTGTGGTAACCACAACACCAGGGCTGGTATTGGTTACTCCAGTTCCACCATCAACTTTGATTACCAGAGAACTTATTTTAATCCCAGATCCATTTGTTTCATCCCTTAGTTGGAATGATATCACTGGTGTATTACTTGCAAGATATGCACCAGAGGCAGGGGCTGTAATAGATATAGTAGGCTTAGTGGTTTCTTTTACATATAGTTTTAAGTTATTTCCTAAAGTGATGTCTGTATCATTTTCAGTGACTACATTCCCTGCAAGATCTGTAGCCTCAACAGTAACTGGATAATAATGTCCCGAATTTACGTTGTAGCTAGTTATAGCAGGGGCTGCAATTGTTCCCTCATATTTACCGCTAGTGGCATTCTTAGTAAGATTAACCCATGTACCATTGACCTGTACTCGGACTGTATTTATTGCCATAAAATCTCCTCCTTCCTAAATAATTTTTAATGCTGCCCAGTCAGGCTGCTCTGCAACTGATTGCCAATCTGCATAATATTCATTGAGAAGTCCCCATGTATTTTCTATTACAGTAACTTCAATATACATCTGCATACCAGTATGAGTTGTCATTTTCACGCTGTTCCAGTCTGCATTGGTAAGCCTTACTGTATTCCAGCCTTTTAGCATGGCTAAATTTCCCCACGTATAGGCAGATTGTAAATTAACCTCTGTTATTTTAACCATACGCCCTCCCCTACATTGGAGGTATGTAATTCTTAAGTGTACCCCAGCTACTAAAGGACTTAACTGTATTCCAGTCCGAGAAATTAAGGGATATATCCATCCAACGTGAGAAATATTTAATAACAACCAACTTTAGATGACCTGGTACCAAGGGCTTTATAGCCCTCTCAATATCTTCATAACGATAGTCTTTACTGCCATCAGGACTAAGGACTTGTACTCTTAAAAATCCGTATCCTAACGCAGGATTATTGACTTCGTTTGCTCCAAAGAAATGAATGATACAGTCAGAACCAGCGATGGCTTTTGCAATACTTTTAATTGCAGTCTCATTTAATTTATTACTGCGACTATTAAGAGATTTAAGGTAATTCTTTCTCTGTTCAAGAGTCCCTTCAGGTTTAATGCCAATGAATTTTTCCCGCCTGGATATGGCATCATTTGAAGCAGTGGTAATAAAGGCATCTGACTTGATGGTTCCTAATGAAGTATAAAGTTTATCCAGTTCCAGATTTTCAGTTTGAAACAGCGTATGAAATTCTGCTACCTCAGATATATAATCCGGTACAAGCTTCTCTAAATAAACGGTTCTTTCAGTGCTTTGTATTACTTCTAGAACAGTGACATATCTGGAATCTGAGCTATCAATATAGGTAACTGTACCATTTTCACATAATTCAATCATAATGTCATATCTACCAGCTACCTTTGGTGCATTGATACTTTTACTAAAAGTACCATTCCCATTACTTATCAAGTCATAAGTTTTACCATCCACAGTGTATTTTATATAATCTATCAAGTTACCACCACCAAACTAAGATTATCTAACACTGGTATTTCATCATCGTTTAATAAAATATCAACTGTTCCTGCATTAACCTTCAAATTATTTATGTCTACAATACTTTTACATTCAAGTAAGGTACTCCCCACTCTCATATAATTAACACTGTTTTTCTCATAAGTAATACTGGACAGGTATTCTGTGATTGCTTTGGCAGCATCTTCTGGCTCTGTGTAGCCATCTGCCAATACTACATTAGCATTTACACTAATATTTTTTCTAACACCACCTGTTACTGTAACTTTGCTTCCTATTGGTGCTGTGCCACTGCCAAGACCTGCTGCCCCAGGATCCATATAATTCTGAAAAGCTTCCACCAATATGTTATCAGCAGGCCCATTATTACTATCTGTAATTGCAATCTTTATTGTGTTGCCACCATTCCATAAGGGAAATATTTTAGCTCTTCCAACTCCTTGGTACTCCATAGCCCATTTCTTATACTGTGCCAGATTACTATTCTGTGCTGGATTCGCTAAGTACAGCCTGAACCTTTCTCTTAAAGTTTCATCATTTTCTTCTTCAAGACCAGGTACTAAAATATCTTCTAATACTGCTGTTACTCCAGATATATTGTCTATATTTGCAAGATTACCAGCGTAATAATTACCGATATCCCCTGGCAATTCACAATTAGCTTTATATACATTTACATCTATCTCTTCACATACTACATATACTGTATTATTGATACCCCATCTGGAACCAATTCCAATTGAACCTGAAGTTGTTATTTTTCGAACCGCTGAGGTCGCCAGCTTACGAGTTAGTCCATAATCAGCAACAATTCTATCAAGATATTCTCCTACTGCCGTATCGCCAGATACTAAATCTACAAAATGACTTAAATCGAAATAGATTTGAGCCAGCTCATAGGCACAGGGCGCCAGGGCATCATAAATAATACTACCTTCTCTTTTGTCCACAGTATTGTTTACTCTGGCAAGCATTTGACTAAGAATTGCTTCGTAGGTCATATTTTCAAACATTAATAATTCACCTCCTTTACTATATCCAGCTCTCCATATATTGTTTTAACCGTAAAGCTACAGCTTAGTTCATCCTCAGAAACCTCATAGGTAAACTGATCAACAGAAATAATCCTCTCATCCTCCAAAAGGCATTCAGTAATTCTTCTCTGCAACTCAATGGATACATAAGCCAAATCTTTTCCTACCAAATTTTCAAGTGATATTCCATAATCAAAGCTATATATGGGATATTCATATTGCTCTGTGGCGAGGACTTTTAAAATTGCTTGCCGGAGCGCTTCTAAGTGGTTAATATAACCTTGTGTTTTATCTTTGAATAGCTGATAGGTCCTGCTGGTTTCCACATCTTTACTTACCAAAAGGTATTCTGCTAGATTGTTTGCAGGTATCATGAGATCACCTCCAATATGTAGAATTCCTGCCCACCATGGTTTCTAAGAAGTCTTACTGTATCTCCTGTGACTACAGTCTTTTTTAAGTTTCCTATGATTAGTTCCTCTGGTATTATCAACTTTTCACTGATTTTAATGCCATCCTTAGTCACAATTCCAATATAAATTCCACATAGTTTGGCATTATTTATATAGTTCTCCACAATTCTTTTAATTTCCTGTATCATGCCATAACCTCCAGACTCATTGTGTGGTTTGGTAAATAATTATGAGTAACGCTTTTTACAATTAATCTTTGATTTAAATTAATATCTTTAATAATTGCATGAAAACTATTACCTGCTCGAATACTGGTATCACCAATACATTCAAAACTTATACTCTCTGCTTCCTTGTTGTGTAGGCTTAATAAATTATCTGCCATTACTTTTATTTGACTGGTATTAAACTTTTTATCAACATTCTTATAATATTGCAGGAATCCATAGGTTGAGATAGATTTATCATCTTTAGATATGATTACTTCTGCTTTTTTAGCCTCTTCATCTTTTATAACGAGTTTTATCAGGTTATAGAATTCATCATCAATTGATAGCTCATGCTTATAGTCATAACACAGACTAGAGTCTCCTATGATTAACTTAAGTTCTAGTTCACCCATTTCACGCAAAGTAATACTTCCAAATTCATCTCTAAGTACAAACCATTTCTTTTTATGGATGAGTGTATCACTTATAGCAGAATAAATAATATCCAACCAGGATTTATCATCTTGAATAGTTGTTGGCAATATATACGCAGATTCAGTAATTTCACCCTTTTTTAAATGAAAATAATTGCACATCTGCTCAGTTATGGAACGGACGGTTTTACCTTTTGTATATACTGTATCTTTTGCTTTACAGTATCTTAACTGGTCATATGCAGTAACACTTATTTCTTTATCCTTCTCCCTGCTAACCTTGAATACGTAGCCCTTAAAGATGTTGACCTCCTTATAAATAAATCTTACAATACTGCCATTTTTGATATT
>DALYNO010000205.1:0-7247 GCA_031975295.1 Anaerocolumna sp.
CTTATATCACTATTTAACAGGGTCTGCCAGCTGGCTTTTATTAACCGTACTTACGGAAATGTTTGGGGTTAAGGGCCATTATGGGGATTTGCTTTTAGAGCCTAAACTAACAAAGGCACAATTTGATGAAACCGGGTCTGCCTATGTACAATTGGAGTTTGCAGGAAAACCAATTAAGGTTATCTATCACTATAAAAATAATAAAATGGATGATGGCTACAAAGTTACTAATCTGCTTTTAAATGGTAGAAAGTATGAATTAACAGACAACAAAGCTATGATAAAGCGAGAAGATCTAACTGAAACTAAATCCAATGAGTTACAGGTTATAGAAGTTGAGCTGGAGTAATACTAAGAAACCAAAAAAGTTATTTCCCAAAAATTTGATTTTTTCATTGGAGGTAGGTTATGAAAGCAGAATACATTGAAGTAAGTTTTTATAATGAAGAAGGGTATAAACCTGTAGTAGATTATGAAAGCTGGAGAGTGGCTGTATTAAATTATTGTGAGGAATTAGAGATAAACAATCTAGTAAGTATGCAAAAACATAATGAGTCTGACGAAGTGTTTATACTACTAAAGGGAGAATGTACCTTATTTACTGGTGGCATCGGGGATGAATTACATGATATTGATGGTATTAAAATGGTACCCTTACAGCTTTATAATGTGAAACAAGGTGTTTGGCATACCCATACACTGGAAAAGGATGGAACTGTTCTTATCGTTGAGAATCGAAATACCTGTGATGACAATTCTCCTAAATTATTGCTGAAAAAAGAAGAGGCTTATCAGTTAAAAGAGATATATAATAAAGTTCAATCTATCTAAGTTTTAAATCAATAAGAAATAATATGAAAAATAAAAGCCGTGTTTTCTAGTAAGTAACAGTAGAAGCTTATAAGAAAATGCAGCTTTTATTTTGGCTCTTTGTCAAGTGTTGGGGTGCTAGGTGCGTTGCACCTGCATAAACACTGACAAAAGAGCCAAAAAGGTACTATAATAAATGTTGGGGTGTGTTGAAAAACACACTACCAACATTTATTATAGTACTTATCTTTTATTGTTCAATAAAAGATAAGTACTATATTGGAGTTAGTTTTTTATGGTAGCTTAAGTGATGGATTAAGTGGTGGATATTCCTAAAAAAGTTATAAAGGTTATGCGTTAAACTAATGAATAGTAAAATAAATCACAGATATTCTTGACAAATTAGTGAAATTCAGCTTGACTAGTATTAGGTAACTTTTTGAGTAGTTAGAAAGGAGAGGTGCTTTGTATGCATGACTTAAGTTTATATGAGAAGAAGATCATTACAGATGATGAATTTCCGGTTCAAATGTTTGAAAATCAATTTCAAATACCGAGAGAATACTGTAGTTTTCATTGGCATGAGCATCTGGAGTTGCATTACATTCTGAAAGGGACAGGTATTTTCCATTGTAATCAGAAATCTTTTGAAGTAAGAGAGGAAAGTTTGGTTATAATAAATAGTAATGAATTGCATAAAGGAATCAGTAATACCAACAATTTTCACTCTTTGGTTATTATATTCGAAATTGGGTCTTTTTCTAAAGAAATTGCTAATTGTAATGTAATATTTCAATCCATTATCAATGGTGATCCAAAAGTAAAAGATATATTGATGGAAATTTACAGAGAAGAAAACGACAAGGGAAGTGGATTTAAACTTGCAATCAAAGGTAAACTTTACGAGCTAATTACGTATTTATTTAGGAATTATGTAAAGGAAAGTCTTACTGTGAGAGAAAACAATACCAGAATATGGAACCTTGGAAGACTGAATACGGTGATTTCCTATATACAAGACAACTATGATCATCCAATTACCAATAAGGAACTCTCTGACTTAATACATGTTAGTGAATATCGTTTCTCGCATTTGTTTAAAGAAAGTATGGGGATTAGCCCTTTAAATTATATCAATGAAGTTAGGCTTAAAAAGGCTTATATTTTATTAGAAAAAAAAGAAAACAGTATTTCAGAAATAGCAGAGGCGGTTGGATTTAGTGATTACAATAATTTTGGAAGGCTATTTCGCAAACACTATGGGTTTCCGCCATCCAAAGTCTTTAATGAAACAGCAAGATTGTATGTGTAAATAGCAATACAGACATAGCATTTTAGCTTAGATAATTATATGATGGAATAGAACTATATGGCTGAGATAGCTAAATGAAGTGGGAAGGTATCACGCATACTTCAATTTGCAAAGCCTAAAATAAAGAATGATAAAAGAATGGAGATTGTTATGAAGCTAGGAACATTTTCTGTAGTACTTGGGGATATGCCGTTAAAAGATACATGTAATTTTTTGTATGAAAATGGAGTTCGAATGATAGAAATAGGATGTGGTGGTTATCCTGGTACCGCACATTGTAATCCTGATGAATTATTAAATAATGATACGAAACTTAAAGAATTTAAAGATACAATTGCTAATAGTGGTCTAGAAATCAGTGCGTTAAGTGCCCATGGTAATATGGTACATCCTGATAAAGAAATTGCAGCTAAATTTGATGAAGATCTGACCAAAGCAATTCTTTTAGCTGAGAAGTTAGGTGTTCCAGTAGTAAATACTTTTTCAGGATGCCCAGGTGGCAGCCCTGAGGATAAGGTACCCAATTGGATTACGTGCCCATGGCCTGAAGATTTTGGTCAGGCTTTACAATACCAATGGGAGGAAGTATTAATTCCATACTGGAAAAAGAAAGCAGCTTTTGCTAGAGAACACGGTATACACAAAATTGCATTAGAACTACATCCAGGATTCTGTGTTTATAATACAGACACTCTTTTAAGACTAAGAAATGCGGTTGGTCCAGAAATTGGTGCAAACTTTGATCCTAGTCATTTGATATGGCAGGGAATGGATCCTAAAACCTGCATTAGAGAATTAGGTAAAAATAACGCAATTTTTCATTTTCATGCAAAAGACACTCAAATTGATCCTATTAACTGCGCCAAAAACGGAGTTCTTGATAACACCCATTACGGTGATGAAATAAATCGCTCTTGGATTTTTAGATCTGTTGGCTATGGTCATGGAGAAGAGTATTGGAAAGACATTATATCAGAATTAAGATTAGCAGGTTATGATTATGCAATAAGCATAGAGCATGAGGACAGTCTTATGAGTGGAAAAGAAGGATTATTAAAAGCAATCTCCTGTCTTAAAAATGTTCTGATATTTGAGGACAGAGGAAGTATGTTCTGGGCATAAATTTACTAAGCGAATAAATGAGAAGCCTAGGTGATTATACGTTTGATTAACTAGGATAAATACAATAGATGAGTCATCAATAGATTTAAGGAGAGGTACTATGTCACAACAGGAATTTGTCATTGGTATTGTAGGTTTTGGTGGTATGGGTAATTGGCATCGTGAATTAATTGAGACCATAGACGGTGTTAAAGTTGCAGGAATCTATGATATTAAAGAAGAAAGAAACCAATATGCTATAGAAAATGGTATTCATACCTATGATAGTTTGGAACAATTGTTAGCGGATAATGCTATTGAACTTGTATTAATTGCTACCCCTAACGATTTGCACAAACCAATTGCTATACAAGCTATGAGAGCAGGTAAACATGTTGTCAGTGAAAAACCAGTAACCCTATGCTCAAAGGATTTAAAGGAAATGATTGCTGTATCAAAAGAAACAAATAGATTTTTTACAGTTCATCAAAACAGACGCTGGGACGAGGATTTCCTTACAATAAAAAAAATTATGGAAAATAATTTACTAGGCGATGTAGTTAGAATTGAATCAAGAGTACATGGTTCCAGAGGAATACCAGGAGACTGGAGGCAGGAAAAAGAACATGGTGGCGGTATGATTCTGGATTGGGGAGTACATTTACTTGATCAGATCTTATTGATATATGGAGATGTTAAATTAAAATATGTTCACGGTACTGTTACAAATATTACCAACCAGCTTGTAGATGATGGTTTTAGTGTAACACTAACCTTTGAAAACGGTGTAGATGTTTATGTTGAAGTAGGAACAAGTAATTTTATTTCATTACCCAGATGGTATGTGCTAGGTGTCAATGGTACTGCAATTATCGAAGATTGGTCACTAAATGGCAAGATAGTATGTGCTACGGGTAAGGATGAGAAAGATGTGGTACCTGTACGAACAGCAGCAGGACTTACAAAAACCATGGCACCAAGAAGAGATGACACTATAACGACCCAGGAATTGCCAATTGTAAAAAGCGATATAAGAGATTTCTATCGTAATGTAGTGAAGGTCATAAGAGAAGGCGAGGAATCTCAAATAAAACTTCCAGAGGTTATGCGTGTAATGAAACTTATGGAGGCAATATTTGAATCTGCCAGAGAACATAAAGTAGTTGAATTTGAATAAAAGACTCTTTATAGAGCAAATTAATAGGGTGAATTTTTATCTCATAGAATAAACGTATAACAGCCGGTAACTTAACCGGCTGTTTTTATAGTATTTGATAAGGCATTTGACCTCTAATCTGTATTTTCTCCGAATTTCCTGTACAATAAAAAGCTCTACTGGCGCATGCCCATGACCCGCACATGGAAGAGTGTCACTTGAGGGACAGCAGGTCAGCACGAGTATCTGCTTTGCAAATTCTTAGTCCTATGTAAATGATTGCTGTACATCTATTTTTCTAGAATCAATGGATTTTATCTGATTTGTATCATTTGATACTGGGAAATATATTGAAAACTTGCATTTGTTACCAGTATTCACTATAATTAGAGTAAATAAATGATGGATTTAATGACTTGGTTATTAAGGAATCAATGCATCAGTAAATTAATAAATAGTATTAGGCGCTATTGAAAGGTATCAATGCCAACTATAACATAAATAGGGTGGATATAGGTAGCTAAAATCAACTGCTTTGCTGGTTATTAGAAGTTCGTTTATGGCTTAAGCAAAATGAAATAAGAAAGGAGTTTCTGATGAAACAGCAGGTCATCAGAGTAAATATACAGGATGAAATGTGGTGTAATAAAACGAGGAGCAATAATTTTTTTATCTTTGGTATTACTAAGTGGATGTAGTAAAGAAAGTGCAGGAAATTATTACAAGGAGGGAATGGATTATTTTCGAAGCGGCAATTATGATAAAGCGGAAAAGAGTCTTGCGAAAGCCATTGAAATAAATGGAGATAAAGCTGAATATTATATTGATTATGGAATGAATATGATTCAGCTTGGCAAGTATGATGTGGCAATTACTTATTTTCAGAAAGCGATTCAAGATAAAAATAACCTGATTGTTAACAAAAATAATAAGATTGCATTAAGAGGTGAGGGCATTGCGTATTTAAAAGCTCATAAATATACAGAAGCTATTAAAAAATTTGAAGAAGCTCTTGCAATTAAGGAGTCAGATAACCTGAATTTGGACATTTTATATTATAAGGGTAATGCACAGGTCAAAGCTGGGCTTTATAAAGAGGCTGCAGAAGTTTATACAGACATAATTAAGATGAAACCAGGAGATAGTACTTCATATAACGCAAGAGGTGATATTTATCGTAGTTTAGGTGAATACGAAAACAGTCTTTCAGATTATAATAAAGCGATTGATTTGGATAAAAATAATTATGATTTTTATTTTGCCAAATATTTTTTAATGCTTGATCAAAATGATTCTGAGGGTGCCAAAGATGTACTAAAGAAAGCACTTAGTATAAAAGGAACCACTCAAAAAGATAAGTTTAATATTGCTAAAATAGATTACTATATGGAGGAGTATGATAATGCAATAGTAGGTTTTTCTGAGGCGTATAGTAATGGATTTTTTGAAGCTTATTATTATTTGGGAGATATATATGAAAGAAAAGGCGAATATGAAACAGCAGTAAATAATTATGCTATGTACATTGAGAATCAACCAGCAATTGATTCAGCAGCTGTCTATAATCAAATCGCGAATTGTTATATAAAGCTGGATAAAGATAAAGAGGCTCTGGCATATATAGAAGACGGTATTGAAATGAATGATATTCTCATTATGAAAGCTTTAAAAAGAAATGAAATTGTAGTGTATGAAAATTTAAGTAATTTTGAAAAGGCTTATTCCTTAATGAAGACTTACGTAAAAACTTATCCTGAGGATGAGAGTGCTAAGGAAGAACTTACATTTCTAAAGACTAGACTTCCTGATGCGGTTGTTATTAAGGAAGAAGAATAAAGACATAATATCTTGGAGGCAATATGGGTGATATTTATGATATGACGGAAAAGGAAGAACGTCTTGTTTTAGTGGCAGTTGCAACACAAGATGGTGATGATACAAAAGATTCCCTGGAGGAACTGGAAGAGTTAGCTAAGACAGCCGGTGCTGTAACCGTTGCAAAAGTCATACAAAACAGAGAAAGTGTTCATCCTGGTACTTATATAGGTAAAGGCAAGATGGAGGAAGTGAGAGATTTGGTTCTATCCTTAGATGCCACCGGAGTTGTCTGTGATGATGAATTATCACCTGCTCAATTGAAAAACCTGGAAGATGTGCTTCAAACGAAAGTAATGGATAGAACCATATTAATACTTGATATCTTTGCCCAGCATGCCAATACCAAGGAGGGTAAAATTCAGGTTGAGCTTGCTCAGTTAAGATATCGTTCAACAAGGCTCATTGGAATGCGCAACTCCATGTCAAGACTTGGAGGCGGTATCGGTACAAGGGGGCCAGGGGAAAAGAAACTTGAAGTTGATAGAAGATTAATCCGGGATAGAATATCTCAGCTAAAAAGAGAACTGATAGAAGTTAAGCAGTACAGAGAAACTTCCAGAGAATTAAGAAATAAAAGCATTACACCAATTGTTGCGATTGTTGGTTATACCAATGCAGGTAAATCCACTCTTTTAAATCATTTGACTGGATCTAAAGTATTAGAGGAGGATAAACTATTTGCTACCCTTGACCCAACTACTAGAAATCTTGCACTTCCAGGTGGTGAACAAGTACTCTTTACGGATACAGTAGGTTTTATTAGAAAACTGCCCCATCATTTAATAGAGGCTTTTCGAAGTACACTGGAAGAGGCTAAATATGCAGATGTTATCCTTCATGTGGTTGATGCATCCAATCCTTCTGCTTATAAGCAAATGCATGTAGTATATGACACCCTTCATCAGCTTGGCATCAAAGAGAAAAAGATTATTACAGCCTTTAATAAACAAGATTTACTCTTCACGGACCAGATTATCAAAGACTTTAAAG
>DALYNO010000206.1:0-7223 GCA_031975295.1 Anaerocolumna sp.
AGTAGATTTTTGTTATAATTACAAACATAGGTATGAAAGAATTAGAGAAAAATTAAAGTTAAAGGGGAGGAGAAATGAAGATAAAACACTTAGAATTTTTTGTGTGTTTCGCAATTGTTAGTATACTGGCAATACTGCCGTTAAAAGTCTTTGGAGCAGAAGTGATTCCAGAGCCTACCAGGTCTTTTTATGTGAATGATTATGCAAAGGTAATAGATAAGGAAACAGAAGCTTCTTTAGTTAAGAGAGGGAAGGCACTAGAGGAAAAGTTCGGTGCTCAAGTCGTTCTTGTTACAGTCCAATCTACAGGTACAATGTCTATAGATGATTATACATATGATTTATTTAATAAATGGGGGATAGGAGATAAAGAGAAAAATAACGGATTGTTAATTCTACTGTCCATTAAGGACGATAATTATTGGGTACTGCAAGGAAAAGGAATTGATAGCACATTAACCAATGATGTCATATCAGATATGCTTTGGGAATACCTTGAGCCAGATTTTGCAGCAAAAGATTATAATAGTGGTGCAAAGAAGATCTACTCGGTTTTCATTGATAAAATGAAAGAGATTTCAAAGCTTGAGACTGAGAAGGAACAATTAAAGCAAGCGCAGGAATCATTGGCAAATGGTAACTTTGTATTGGATAATGGGAAAATACTAAACGAAGATGCCAAAAATTATATCAATGAAAAGAGTCTGGAAAGTAAAGAAAAGTATAATGCTGCTTTTTATGTGGTAACAAAAAGGGTAAGTGATGCAGAAGACATACAAGAGGATACAATTCGGGTTTTTGAAGATATCAAAGCTGATAAAAGAGATATTCTACTGGTGATGTATAAAGAAGACGATAATTACTGGATTCTCCCCGGTGCTATCGCACAAGACTATGCCACTCAGAAAGTGCTGGAACGTATTATTAATGAAGTGCTGGAACCAGCCTTTGCAAAGAAAAAATATAGTGCAGGTGCTATTTCAACAGGAGAGGAAATATATAAATTGTTTGAAGGTAGTTATAAATCTACGGATAAAACAACAGTTACACCTGCAGGAAATAGTAATTCATCTTCCAATACGAGTTCTACTAATCAAGAATCCAGTGTTTTCATGTCAATCATAATGGTAGCATTGGTTTTATGGTTTATCATTGCTTATAGCAGAAGAAAACGGTATAGACGAGTTTATGGAGTGCCTTTTAATCCATATAGCGCAAAACATGTAAGACTATATGGACCATCTGGTTACTGGGGAAGATATGGTCCGCCACCAGCAGGCGGCGGATATTGGTATGGCGGACGTTGGAATGATGGTCCAAGGCATCACGGAGGCACCTTTCATACTTCCGTAGATGATGAACCAAGCAGAAGTTCACATAGTAGTTCCTGGGGAAGTAATGGAGGTGCTGGAAGGCCTAAAGCCTCAAGTTCCTCTGGAAGCAGATCCTTTGGCGGAGGAAGTAGCAGTAGTTCTGGTGGAGCAGGCAGATCCTTTCATAGTTCCTCATCTTCAAGAAGTTCTTCTGCGCCTAGAAGTTCCTCTGCACCAAGAAGTTCCTCAGGTGGTGGAGGAAGAGCTTCTAGTGGAGGAGGTGCCGGTCGTTCCTCTGGCGGTGGAGCTGGACGCGGAAGCGGCGCAGGCAGAGGTAGCAGATAATCATATTAACTCACAGATTGTATTTTACTAAGAATAATTACAGTATTTGGCAATGATAATTAATGAAAAAGCTGTAAAGAATATAGCTTAGAAATAAATATATCTCAAACAGTAATAACATTAGTAAATTAACAGAAATAACGATTAGTAAATAAATGTTGACAGATAAACATCAAAAGCATATAATGCTACTAACATATACAGGTAAAAGCGTAGACGAGGAGGAGTACTTGCTTTCCCGATGCACAGAGAGAAGATGTTTGGTGAGAATCTTCATGAAGGAAGCATAGGAAGTAGCCTTTGAGCTTTGGATCCAACGGATAATATCTTAGTAGACTCCAACGGAGATTTCCACCGTTATCAAGGAAAGCAATATCAGATATACAAAGACTCCTAAAGGGGAGAATTCGTATTAGTCTCGTATTGTATAAGTGCAGTATTATACTGAAAATAGGTGGTACCACGGACAAAAAGTTCGCCCTAAGCTAAATAGCTTAGGGCGAACTTTTTTGCTTTTAAAACTCGTTCTTACTTACCTGTGTCTGTATAGAACCAGTTTCATTCTTGAAAGGATTGAATGAAAGCATATTGAATAAGTGAATAAGTAAGATTATTTTAATTGGAGGTACCTATGGAAAGTAAATACGATTTTAGAAAAGCAGAAAAAGAAATGCAGGATTTATGGAGTGCAGAGGAACTTTACAGATTTAACGAAGAAAGTCAGAAAGAAATATTTTCAATTGATACGCCACCACCAACCGTTAGCGGTAACCAACACATAGGTCATATTTTTTCTTATACCCAAGCAGAAATTATTGCCAGATTTAAAAGAATGACAGGATATGAAGTGTTTTATCCCTTTGGTTTTGACGATAATGGTCTTCCAACAGAACGCCTTGTTGAAAGAGAAGAGAATATCCAAGCTAAGGATGTCTCAAGAAGAGAATTCATAGAAAAATGCATGGAGACTTCAAAGAAGTATGAAGAGGAATTTAAGGGGATGTGGGATAGTCTTGGTTTTAGTGTGGACTGGAGCAGAAAGTATCGTACAATAGAGCCAAAGTCAATCAGAATATCACAGCGATCCTTTCTTAATTTAGCGCATAAGAAAAAGGCCTATATGAAAGAGTCGCCAGTACTTTGGTGTACAACATGCCAGACCTCTATTGCACAGGCTGAGCTAGAGAGTAAGGAATTCGCAGGAACTTTTCACTATATTACATTTATAGTGGAGGAGAAAGAAGTGGTGGTAGCAACTACAAGGCCAGAGCTTTTATATGGCTGTGTATGCCTTTTTGTACATCCGGAAGATGAAAGGTATAAGAGCTTGGTAGGGAAAATGGCAAAGGTTCCTTTATATGATTTTTTGATACCGATTCTGGCAGACAGTGAAGTTAGCAAAGAAAAAGGGACTGGTTTAGTAATGTGTGCCACATTTGGGGATGTGACAGATGTATCTTGGTACGAAACTTATAAACTTCCTTTTAAGAAAGTAATTACCCCTGAGGGAAGAATATATGGGGATATTCCTTATATAGAAGGCCTTAAAGTAAAGGATGCCAGAGAAAAAATTATTAATTTATTAAAAGCAGATGGAAAGGTAAAAAAACAAGAAGATATGATTCATAATGTTTCCGTCCATGAACGATGCCAAAAGGAGATCGAGATTATACCATCAAAGCAATGGTACATCGACATATTAAGTGATAAGGAGCAATTCATAAAGGCAGGAGAAGAAATTCATTGGTATCCACAGACTATGAAATATAAATACCGTGGCTGGGTAGAAAATCTAAAATGGGATTGGTGTATTTCTAGACAGAGATATTTTGGTGTACCTTTTCCAGTATGGTATTGCAGGAGTTGTGGTACACCTGTTTTTGCAAAAGAAGAAGAACTTCCAGTGAACCCTATTGATACACCATACAAAGGTATATGTGATTGCGGCTGTCAGGAGTTTATCCCAGAGAAAGCGGTGTTAGATACCTGGGCAACTTCTTCTGAAACGCCTTTTATTAATGCATCATACAAAGAAGCGGGGGATCTTAGCGACAAAATACTCCCCATGGGAATGAGAGCACAAGCTCATGAAATTATAAGAACCTGGACCTTTTACACCATTGTAAAAAGCCTGTACCAGACTGGTGGAATTCCTTGGAAGGACATCATGATTAGTGGCTATGTATTAGCGAAAAAAGGTGAAAAAATAAGTAAATCTAAAAACAATGGACCTGGCACCCCTAGCTATTTGATTGAAACTTACTCAGCAGATGTTATCAGGTATTGGTCTGCTAATGCAAAACTAGGCACGGACACATTCTTCCAGGAAGAGGAACTAAAGATTGGAAGAAGATTTATAACAAAGTTATGGAATGCAGCTAAATTTGTTTTAACACTATTAGAAGATTGGGATCATGAGGCAATAGATGAACTACTTCCGATAGATCAATGGATTATGGAACGTTCCATAGATACAGTTAGAAGGGCAGAAGTACTGTTACAGGAATATGAGATTGGACAGGCGAGACATGAAATTGATGATTTTTTCTGGAAAGATTTCTGCGATTATTATATTGAGATTGTAAAAGAACGACTCTACCAGCCTGAAAAACACGGAATACGTGAAAGAAAATCCGCCCAATATGCCCTGTATCACACTTTTCTGGAAATATTAAAGTTGTATGCAATCTATACCCCTCACATAACTGATTATCTGTACCAAAAATATTTTGGATTATATGAGAAGGAAATATCTATACACAAGCTGTTATGGAACACAGGTAAAACAGCAGATGAGAAAATATTATTATTTGGAGAGGTTATCAAGGAGAAAATATCTTTAGTACGAAAATATAAATCTGAAAATAATAAGTCCATGAAAGATGAAATAGAAGAATTAGCTGTAGAAGGGCCGGAGTGGCTAATAGAACAATTTAAAAAGACAGAATTGGATATGAAGGCTTGTAATAATTGTAGGATAATTCGTTATAGAATCTCTAATGATTAATTTATGAACAACAAGAGAAATATAAAAAGATACATTTTCTTTAGACTTTTCTTTTGGTACGGCATTTGCAAGAGCCTGGGCTTGTTGAGATATGAATAATGGCTTATATAAGACGTCTTAAGTGAAAGGTATACAGCTAAATGCTCGAATTGATTTTTATGATTCTTGAATTTATATATAGGTAGATGCATACTTTGCTGAGAATTGCCATAAAAAATAGCACTATATTAAAATAAAATAGTTGTGGACTAAATAAAAGCTAGTTCACAACTATGTTTTGGAAAAAGATCTATTTTAAACGTTATTTATAACTTATCTTACATAAAAGAAACTCCATGACAGTCTAAGAAGATCAGCTGTGTGGAACCGTATATATAGTAATATTTTTAGCCTTTAATTCTTCTTCCCATTCTTTAGAAAGTCCTTCATCTGTAATAACAATATCAAAGTCCTCCAGATTTGCAAAATAAGCAGGTTTAACCTGATCGAATTTACTGGAGTCCAAAAGCAGAATTTTTTCTACAGAAGAATTCATAATTGCTTTTTTGGTCGGTATCTCATAATGATAGGCACAAGTAACTCCAAGACTTTTGTGAACACCAGCAGCGGATATAAAGGCCTTGGTAAATCGCATGCTATGAATCAAATCAATCCCCTCTGCACTTTCTACCATTTGTGTTTTGGGATGATAATGTCCGCCGGAAAAAATTAGGGAGAGATTTTCTTTTGAACGAAGAGAGTTTAATATATTGGCATTATAACAAAGAATAGTTGCCTCTAAATTATCATCTATGTGCTCAGCTAACATTTCTGTAGTGGAGCCGGTATCTATAACAATAATGTCACCGGGTTTTATAAAAGATGCTGCAAAGCTACCTATGCTCTTTTTTTCGTTATCCTGACTACTCTTGGCATGAGAGAGTTCATAAAGGTCATTCTGTTCTTTGGTTGCAGGATTATAAATTGCTGCACCATACACATTTGTAACAATATGATCTTGTTCCAGAATGTCTAAGTCTCTGCGTATGGTCATTTCGGAGACATCCAGTAAAGAAGCCAATTCTTTGACAGACGCTCCATTTTTGGATTTGATTATTTCAATTAACTGAATTCTGCGATCCTCTTTTTTACCCATTTTGCACTCCTTGTCCTAAGTACCGAGGCTAAAAGTGAAAGCCCTCCTTGACTTCTTGTTAGTATTATAACATTTTCTGGATATATATTCAAGATTATCTTAAGTTTTTTCACATTTGAACAAAAAATGAAAAAATAAGACGAATTATATAAAAAACACACTAAAAAATGTGTGAACTTTAACAAAATAAAGTTGACCGTAAGTTGTAAAAGTGTTAGTATATAAGTAAAGAAATCACATAAATATACTACTTAAATAACTACATGTTGAACTATTGCACTAAATTACATATAACTGGCTTTTGTTCGTTATATCTAGTTGTTAAAAGTTTTTGATGCAAGTAATAATATTTACATATTAAAAATCAATCTTATGTTTGAAAGAAACATTTTATCCATATACTAAGAAAATAAATAACAGGATTTATGTAGTATTATTTTATTTCTATATGGGTTGATGTACTATGCATAAATATAAATTTTCGAAAGGAACTTAATATGAAAGAACAGGATATGTTACAGTTTGTAGACCATACACTGTTAAAAGCAGTTGCCAGTTGGGATGAAATTAAGACTTTATGTGAGGAAGCTATTGAATATAAGACTGCTTCAGTTTGTATACCTCCCAGCTATATTAAAAGAATTTATGAAGAATATGGAAAAAAAATAAATATTTGTACTGTAATTGGATTCCCTTTAGGTTATAATACTACTAAGGTAAAAGCTTTAGAATGCCAACAGGCCTTAGCAGATGGAGCGAATGAAATTGACATGGTAATTAATATTACAGATGTTAAAAATGGAGATTATAAAAGGGTTGAAGATGAAATCAAAGCGCTAAAGGATATTACAGGAGATAAGGTGCTTAAGGTTATCATTGAAACCTGCTATCTGACGGAAGAAGAAAAAATTGCAATGTGTCATGCGGTAACCAATGCAGGAGCTGATTATATTAAAACATCAACAGGTTTTGGTACAGCGGGAGCCACAATAGCAGATATTAAGTTATTCAAAGCCAATATTGGACCAAATGTAAAGATAAAAGCAGCAGGTGGAGTTAAAACCATACAAGATTTGCAGGATTTTATAGAAGAAGGTTGTTCCCGTATTGGTACAAGCTCTGCTGTTAATCTTTTAAAAGGTCAAGCTGTAAAAGGTTATTAAAAATATTTATTATAAATATTTATTACAGAAGTTTTTCATAATAAATTAAAGTAACAATTCAAATCATTAGATAAAAAACGATGATTCGTTTTCATTAGGAGGAAGTCAATGAGTATACCTACACCACATATTTCAGCAAAAGAAGGCGATTTTGCTAAAACCGTTTTAATGACGGGAGATCCACTTAGAGCTAAATTTGTAGCTGAGAATTATTTGACGGATGCAGTATTGGTAAATGGTGTCCGCGGAATTAATGGATA
>DALYNO010000207.1:0-7212 GCA_031975295.1 Anaerocolumna sp.
AAAAATATAAGATACACAAGCTTAAGTTGACGACATTGGATGCGCATGACGCTTATAATTTTCTTGACTTAGTAGTTATTTATAGTAAAATGCTTATAAAATAAAAATTAAGTTATATAATAAAATAGAAATATGATAAACAGTCAAATAACAAATAAGAAGTAAGATAACTAGTAAAAAAATAAGATAAAAAAATAAGATAAAAAAATAAGATAAAAAATAAGATAAAAAATAAGATAAAAAACATAAAACAGTATAATAAATTTAAAACGATAGGATATAGTATGAATTCTTCTGATGCCATTTACATATGTATAAAAACAACAGTGGCTTAGACTTAAGACGGAGGTATTTATGGCAGATTTAAAAGAAAATATATTAGCAGCATCTGGAGAAATAAGGCCAGATATCATTTTAACAAACGCAGGAATTGTTAATGTTTTTACCGGAGAATTAGAAATTGGAGATGTAGCAATCAAAAATGATACTATTGTAGGTATTGGTAAGTATTGTAATAGTAAGAAAGCCGTTAATAATGTTGATTTGAATCAAGGAGGTACGGTTGATGAAGATAAAACAATCTCACCTACAAAAGTAATTGATTGTAAAGGAAAATTTATTTGTCCTGGCTTTATAGATGGTCATATTCACATAGAAAGTTCCATGTTAACACCAAGAGAATTTGCAAAAACGATCCTTACACATGGTACCACAGCTGTAATTACTGATCCTCACGAGATTACAAATGTAGCTGGTTCCAAAGGACTTAGCTTTATGTTAAATGAATCAGAAGACTTACCAGTAGACGTGTATGTTATGCTGCCTTCCTGTGTACCTGCAACAAAATCCGATGAATCCGGAGCTATAATGAGGGCAGAAGAATTGAGGGAATTTATTGACCAAAGGAGAGTTTTGGGACTTGCAGAGGTTATGGATTTCTATGGGGTTATACAAGGGGAAGAAAAACTTCTCCAAAAATTAAATTTGACCAAGGAATATGGGAAAATTATGGATGGTCATGCACCGGGAATTAAAGGTGGAGAAATAAATGCATATGTAACAGCTGGTATTACCTCTGATCATGAATGCAGTACAATCGAGGAAGCACTTGAGAAGTTAAGAAGAGGCCTATTTGTTATGATAAGGGAAGGAACAGCTGCTAAGAATATGGAAGCATTAAAATTACTTTTACAGCCTCCGTATTGTCATAGGTGCATGCTAGTTACAGATGACAAACATCCAGGAGATTTATTATATGGCGGTCATATGGATGCCCTGATTAAGAGGGCAATTCAGTTAGGTGCTAATCCAGTGACAGCAATTATAATGGCAACCTTTAATCCAGCCTCTTATTTTGGGCTTAAGAATAGAGGAGCCGTAGCACCTGGATATAAGGCTGATGTTGTAATTTTAAAAGATTTGGTTAGTTTTAAAATAGATCGTGTTTATAAAGATGGAAAACTAGTATTTCATGACGGAGAGAAAGAAGGAAAACATACCAAGAATAGGGTGAATTATCATAATCATGTAGAAGTAGAGCAAAATTCGACGGCTGCAAGAAATAAACCAGACTGTATTTTTAAATCTATGCAGGTAAGAAACTTAATGCCAGAAGATTTCTACTTTAAAGAATCAGGAAGCTTTATGAGAGTGATGGAATTGGTATCAGGTGAGTTATTAACAAAGGAGAGGATTTTCTCTACAATTCCAGAAATCGATTATATAAAGATGTCAAAAGAATTAGTGCAGGAGGATATTATTAAATTAGCTGTAATAGAAAGACATGGAAAGAGCGGAAATATAGGTCTAGGTCTGTTAAAAGGTTACGGACTTTTTGAGGGAGCAGTTGCCTCTAGTGTAGCCCATGATTCCCATAATCTGATTGTAGCAGGATGTGATGAAGAAGACATGGCAGTAGCTGCAAATCACATAGTCAAAATGCAAGGCGGCCTTTGTATTGTCAAGAATAAGGAGATTATTTGTGAATTACCTTTGCCGGTTGGTGGATTAATGAGTGAAGATAGTGCCTGCAATGTGGATAAACTACTCTCCAATCTAAAGACGACGGGTAAAAATCAAGGGATAAGAGAGGGAATTGATCCTTTTATGACCCTTGCCTTCTTAAGTCTTTCAGTTATTCCAGAGCTTAGATTAACCACAAAAGGAGTTTTGGATGTGAGAAACCAACAGTTTGTAAGAACTTTTTTTGATGAAAAATAAAACTTAATACTTGCATTTTGATTTAAAAAGGAATAATATTAATCGTAATTACGGGAATATTAATTATGCCTGTAATAAAAAAATTTCATAAGGAGGAGTTAAAATGAAAAAAAGAAACCATATTTCTTTATTCATACTCATGTTAGTTGTACTATCTATTGCACTTTACGGATGTGGAGGTGATAAGAAAAGTACAGACGATGGGAATACTCCTGCAAATGAAGAGTCTTCACAAACACCCACATATGGTGGGGAAGTTGTAGTAGGAATATCACAGGATTTGGATAGTCTTGACCCACACAAAGCAGTTGCGGCAGGAACTAAAGAAGTCTTATTCAATGTATTTGAAGGGTTGGTAAAACCTGATAAAGATGGTAATTTAGTTGGGGCTGTGGCAAAGACATATGAAATTTCTCCTGATGGAAAAGTTTATACTTTTCATTTAAGAGAAGGAGTTAAATTTCACAATGGTAATCTGGTAACAGCCGATGATGTCATATATTCATTAGAGAGAAGCGCCGGTTTACTGAAAACGACAGATCCTTCTGTTGTGGTAGAATCGGCGCTTACTAATATTTCGGCAGTAAAAAAAGTGGACGAGACAACAGTAGAGTTAGATTTAAAAGAGGCAGATACAGAGCTTATTGGTTATTTAACGAGTGCGATTATTCCAAAAGACTATGACAAACAGGATACAGCTCCTATAGGGACAGGCCCTTTTCAATTTGTATCCTATTCTCCGCTGGAAAGTTTAGTTGTAGAGAAAAATGAAGACTATTATTTGTCAGGAGAGCCTTATCTTGATAAGGTTACCTTTAAGATTATTACAGATTCAGATTCAGCAATTGTACAGGCGTTAGCAGGTTCTGTAGATATTTTCTCTTATTTATCTGAAGCGCAGGTAGAACAGTTAAAAGGTAAATTTAATATTTTAGAAGGTAATATGAATTTGGTACAGGCCTTATTTTTAAATAATAAAGCAAAACCTTTTGATAATGTGAAAGTCAGACAAGCCTTAAATTATGCAATTGATAAACAAGGTATACTAGATATGGTCGCTGGTGGTAAGGGTACTATACTTGGTTCTAATATGTTTGCTGGATTTACAAAGTATTTTGAAAAAGGTCTTGATGGCCTATATCCTTACGATGTAAATAAAGCCAAAGAATTACTAAAAGAAGCGGGCTATCCGGATGGATTCTCCTTTACCATAACCGTTCCCTCCAATTATCAATATCATGTAGACACTACTCAAGTTATTGTGGAGCAGTTAAAACAGGTAGGGATAGATGCTAAGATTCAGCAAGTAGAATGGGCTAGTTGGTTAAGTGATGTATATACCGGCAGAAAATACGAGGCAACAGTCATTGGATTAGATGCTAAGCTGGCTGGAAGGGACGTTTTAGAACGTTATGCATCAGATGCTCATAATAATTTTGTTAACTATAGCAATAATGATTATGATTCAATTCTTAAAAAAGCAATTGCTGCGGTAGATGACGAAGAGAAAGTGAAGGATTATAAAAAGCTGCAGACAATACTGGCACAGGATGCAGCATCTGTTTATATACAGGACCCTGCACTTTCAGTAGCAGTGAACAAGAAACTTGGAGGATATACCTTCTACCCTGTATATGTGCAAGATATGTCTAAAATTTATTTTACAAAGTAACATGTAACATGATATTTAATACGTTAAAAATGTAATGAGGTATTTATTCATAGATAATTTTAGGATACTGGTACAGCAGTTAGTAATTAGTTTAATAAATTGTATACACAGACAAGGAATACTATTTAAAGGTTATATGCGAAATGTTTTATAACCTTTAAATGTATGGATTGCAAGTGTATAAATACATATAAAAACTGTAAATGATAAGAGTAAAAATGGAACATACAATTTGGATGGAATGGCTATATAGTGTCAGAAGTTAAAAATTTAGATTATAGAATGGAGTTTATATGAAGTATGGCATTAAAAGAATATCATCTTTATTCTTAACCCTGCTTTTTGTTTCTTTTATAACTTTTATTGCTTTTCAGGTTATTCCAGGAGATAGTGTTATTTCTTCCCTTGGTACGAGTGCTACACCTGAATCCATAGAAGCATTACGAGAAGAGCTGGGACTTAATGAAAATGTGTTAATTAGATATGTTAATTGGCTTAAGAATACTGTACAAGGGGATTTTGGTACCTCTTTTTCATATAAGCTGCCTGTGGCGTCCTTGATTAAGGAACGTATGCCAGTTACCTTATCCCTGGCGGGATTATCTATCCTATTGATACTTATCATCTCAATACCCTTAGGAGCATTTACTGGAAGAAGAAGCGGCGGTGTAATTGATAATGTAGTAACATTTCTGCTTCATTTAACAATGGCAGTGCCTCCATTTTTTCTTGGCATTATACTAACTCTGATTTTTGGTCTTATATTAGAATGGTTTACCCCGGGTAATTATATTAGTTATACAGAAAATCCTGGTGCTTTTTTAGGCTATATGATTTTTCCTGCTATTGCTATGGCCTTGCCCAAAATAGCTATGGTAGTTAAATTCTTACGAAGTTCCATTATAAGACAGTTACAAATGGATTATGTCAGAACAGCAAAAAGCAAAGGTAATACAGAACGAGACATTATGTATCGCCATGTACTTAAAAATGCATTTTTACCTGTAATTACTTTTATAGGAATGGTTTTTGCTGATGTGTTAACTGGAAGTATTATTATAGAGCAAGTATTTGGATTGCCGGGTCTTGGAAGATTATTAGTAACAACAATTTCTAATAGAGATTATCCCGTTGTGCAAATTATTATACTATATACAGCTGGGGTGGTTATTTTACTGAATTTTATAGTGGATATTTTATACCGTATTATTGACCCCAGAGTAAGAAATTAATAGGAAAATTATAACACTACCTGTGTCTTATTTAGGAGTAATTGATGCGTAATAATAGATTGGAGTTCCATGGACAAAAGAAAAATTAAGAACTTTAATTTCATAGTTGGCTGCATATTTATTGGAATTGTATTCCTCATGGTACTAATTGGTTTATTCTATACGCCTTTTGACCCAAATGAGATGAATGGCTCTATTAAAAATCTGTCCCCCACCCTGGCTCATCCATTTGGTACAGATAATTTTGGAAGAGATATCTTAAGCAGGGTAATGACAGGTGCCAAAACTACATTCTTTGTAGCCATTGCCACTGTAGTAATTGGTGGTGGACTTGGTACAATTCTTGGGGCGGTTACAGGCTATTATGGTGGCCCTGTAGATGAGGTGTTAATGAGAATAAACGATGCGCTGGCCTCATTTCCAAGTATCTTACTTGCACTTGTATTTGTAAGTGTGATTGGACCGGGTACTTATAATGTAATATTTGCTTTGGGAATAATATTTATACCAAGTTTTGCTAGGGTTATCAGAAGTGAGTTTATTGTACCAAAAGAAATGGACTATGTTAAGAATGCAAAGCTAATGGGAGCAGGAGATCTGCGGATTATGTTGGTGCATATACTTCCTAATACAAAACCAATTTTTCTTTCTTCCGTAACAATTGGATTTAACAATGCAGTTTTGGCTGAGGCAGGAATGAGTTATCTGCAACTTGGCGTACAACCGCCAGATGCAAGTCTTGGACGAATGTTATCAGAATCCCAGTCCTTTTTATTTAATGCACCTTGGTATGCTATTGCACCAGGGGTAATCATTGTCATGACTGTACTTGGCTTTAGTCTTGTGAATGATAGAGTTTGATGGATAGGTATTGATACAGTAGATTAAGTCCAGTTAAATACAATAGAAAGGGCGGTGATTAAATGGATTTGCATAAAGAAGAGAAGGAGGATTTATTAAAAGTAGATTCCTTAGCAATCGGATTTAAAAATAAGAAATCCTGTCATAAGGTAGTAAATCAAATATCCTTTCACATAAAACAAGGGGAAATTCTTGGAATTGTGGGGGAATCAGGATCAGGTAAAACTATGACGGCTTTGTCAATTATGGGTCTTTTGTCGAAAGAAGCAAAACTGGAAGGTAATATTTTGTATCAGGGCATAGATTTGGTGGACATGAAAAGGGATACCTTTCGTAAAATGAAAGGAAAGGATATTTCCATGATATTTCAGGAACCTATGACTTCTCTTAATCCACTTATGACCATTGGCGCCCAGCTGGATGAAATGCTGTATTTACATCAAAAAGGTTTATCTTTTGAAGTCAGAAAAAAAGAAATTATAGAAAGTCTTAATGGAGTGGGATTATTTGATGGAGAGGGGCTTTATAAGAAGTATCCTCATCAACTTTCTGGTGGGATGCGTCAAAGAGTGATGATAGCCATGGCTATGATGAACAAGCCGGATCTTTTAATCGCTGACGAACCTACCACTGCTCTCGATGTCACCATACAGTCTCAGATTTTAAAACTAATACAAAATATGAATCAAAAATACGGAACCTCTGTCATATTAATTTCCCATGATTTGGGTGTAATTAAAAGCATTTGTGATAGAGTTTTGGTGATGCAAAATGGAGATATTGTGGAAGAAGGTACCACAGATGAAATCTTTCAAAACCCCAAAAGAGAGTATACCAAGCTACTCCTTGGGAGTGTGCCGGAGATAAAGGATAAAGATAAAAGTACAAAAATCCAGAAGCTTCCTAATAATCAGATACAAGATACCATTTTATCAGTGAAAGATTTAGAGGTTTCCTATGAAGAAAGTAACTTAGGGAAATTTAAAAAGGTTGCAAGAAAACAGGTATTAAAAAAGATATCCTTATCGGTAAAACAGGGAGAATGTTTTGGTATTGTAGGTGAAAGCGGAAGTGGGAAGTCAACTTTGGCAAAAGCTATTCTTGGCCTTATTAAAGATTGTACAGGCGAGATTAAACTTTTAGATCAAAGCCCTCAAATGGTATTTCAAGATCCCTCCAGCAGTCTGAATCCTGATAAAAAGGTTAGTTGGATTCTTGAGGAACCTT
>DALYNO010000208.1:0-7151 GCA_031975295.1 Anaerocolumna sp.
CAAACTGATGCCTAAGGTAATGCATACCTACCTCCACTTACGTAATAAACCTTCATTATTTTAATCCTGTCCACATTACTGCTGCTGCATTATAAAGTGCTTCGGCATGCCATTCATTATTTACAAAAGGTATAAACCAAGCGGCAACCAATTTTTCTATAGGATCAATAATAAGACAACAGCCTCCCGCACCTTCATGAAAAAAGGTTCCTTTACTATATAAACTTGCCTCATTACAACGAAGATCTGGACCTAGCCCATAGGAACGATAATTTCCACCTGCATTCCAGCAAAAATCCTTAATATGTGGTGCTGTATACAGGCTTGTCATTTTCTCTAAAGCTTTTCTTCCAATAATTCTTGTGCCGTCAATACTCCCCCATTGAGAAAGCATTATTCCAAAACGGCATAAATCACTTGCAGTGGAATACATGGAACCACCAGTGCCTGGAATCAATTGAAATATTTTATCCTCCTCCGGCGCCTTATACATGCCTGATACAACAGCATTTATAAAATCCTCACGACGTTCATTTGTTATATTTAATCTGCTGGCAATCTCTTTTTGATTCATTTCATAGCCTGTATCTTTAAGACCACAGGGAATCACTATATGATTCATTATGTAATCGTGTGCAAATTCACCGCTAACTCTTGTTATAATCTCGCCTAATATCACAAAACCAAAGGAACAGTAGGCCCATTCTTCACCCGGCTTTTTATACATGCCTGATTTTAGTGAAGCTTCAATCCAATTCTTACCTTTATCCACCATAATAAAATCCCAAGGAGAAATAAAGTACTTATTAGGAAAGCAACCACCATCTGGATGTAATCCCGAAGTATGCGAAAGCAGATGGGCAATGGTAATATTATAGAAAGGTTGTTCGTCGAATTCAGCAATGAATTCACCTACTCTTTGATTTACTCTAAGCTTCCCATCCTCCGCTAATTTCCAGATTGCCACAGCGGTAAATAACTTTGTAATAGAAGCTATTCTTTGTATGGTATCCGGTTGTAATTCTCTGGTATCTTCCTCTCTAAAAGAAAGTTTCCCTATGGCATTATTCGCAAATATTTTACCACCTCTAGCCATACAATAATTTGCAGATAATATTTTGTTCTGCTGCTTTAGATCTTCAAACAAATTAGTTAATACCGAAATACGGCTCTCCTCATAATCTACTTCCATAGGTGTAACATCTGTTTTAAATTGTATCATTATATCCTCCTCCATTATGCTAGAAGGCACCCCAGCCGACTAGCATGAAATGATTAGTAATCAACACCAATAAACATTATACCATTTTCTGGAATTCATTTCATCCTTTTTTAGTAATTATTTGACATTTTTTGTATCATTTTAAAAAAACAGCAGACCTTATTCTCCATTAGGAAAATAAATAATCTACTGTTCTTCCTATACCTTTATCCTGCAATACAACCTACAGGAAAGACTTTTCTAAATATAAATTGAATCAAAGGTCTTGCTATGAGTAATTGCAAAGGATAAGCCATAATAAAATTCTTCGGTATATTGGTAAGCCATAGCATTAATGTCATTTTGGATATTCCCCCATGGGCTATAGCTCCAAATAAAGACATAAGTATAACCATTCCAGTTACCATAAAGCTTGATACAATAATAGCTTTCTTTCGATTAGCATCTTCTGGTTTTAGTATAGAAAATGCAATTTTCTTGGCAGGTCCGGACACAACAAACCAATCTAAAACAATGGCTACTGCAAAAGCAATTGGAAAGCCAAGCCAGGCTTCTCTTACAGCATGGAAGGCAAATCCTTGATTTAGGGCTACATTATATACACTCATAACAAACACCATAAATGTACACATTAAAACAGTATAAATAAGACTTTCTCTCCTATTTTGGGGCATTATAAAATCCTCGCTTTCTATATTCGTATTCTGAATCTGAATAAACCTACCTAATTTGAATTCACTCCTAATAGGCTTCATTTCAAATTCCAATTACGAATTACGATTATAACATTTCAAAATTTTTCGTGTAAGTAAAAATTTTATCATAACCTCAATTTTGGTAAAATAGTACTTATCCTACTACTATTTCATGATTAATTGTGCAAATTTTATACAGCTTACTGCCATGTACTCCAACTTCAGACTGAATGGAATCTATTATATTATCAATAATCTCACCTGTCCATAATTCTTCTATTCTTTTATCCGTAAGAGAAAAACCCAACTCTTCTGCCTCCACTACTACACTTCTATTTGAGTCACTTAAGTTAAACAGGGCCAGATAAAATACATCTTCTTCTGTATCTTTACTAAACCAAATTGCCTGTTCTTTATTTCTCATAACCTGTCTAGCTCCTACAGAATGAGATAAAAGCCTAAGCACCTTTTGATTTGTTAAAAGACTTAATGTCCAGTCATCCAGTTTAGGCAACTCTGCACCAAGCATTAGAGGTGAGCGGAATATGCACCAAAGCGTCATCATAGTTACCTGTTCTTCTTTGGTAAATCCGGTTAAGCGTTCATGTCCGAATCCTTTACCAACATAACCAAGTGGCAGCATATCACAATCTGGATAGCACCCTTCTGCTACATGATTCTGCCAGAGCTCACATCTCTCAAACATATTTAAAAGAAGTGGCCAAGTATCCCAGAAGTCGTCTGTTATACGCCACATATTAGCGTACTGTTCATAATGCCATGCCTGATCAATTAAAGCCGGTCCGGGAGATAGACTTAATACAATAGGGCGATTACAATTTTTGATGGCTATATGAAGCATTTCGATTTCTTTTTTGGCTGAGGGCATATCATAGCGACAGATATCATCACATTTCACAAAGTCAACTCCCCACTGTGCGTAGAGTTCAAATATGGAATTATAATATTCCTGCGCCCCTTCTCTATTTACTTCTAATCCGTACATATCTGGATTCCAAAAACATATGTTAGAGGGATTTGCTATTTCATTAGCAGTTGCGGTGGTTCCTAATACTTTACTATGGGTATGAGCTGCAATTCTTGGAATTCCCCTCATAATATGAATACCAAATTTAAGCCCTAGATTATGAATATAGTCACCCAAGGGTTTAAATCCCTGGCCGTCTTTTGCTGAAGGGAAACGGTTTACACAAGGAAGCAATCTGGAATACTCATCCATCTCCACCTTCCAGAAGGGGATATACTGATGCCTGTCTCTCTGGGTGCCGGCATCATAGGAGTACCATTCTATATCAATTACAACATATTCCCAACCAAATTCTTTTAAATGAGCTGCCATATAATCAGCATTGGCTTTGACCTGCTCTTCATTTACGGTTGTATCATAGTAGTCATAACTGTTCCACCCCATTGGAGGTGTGAGAGCAAACTTATTTTTATTCATATTCTTCTCCTTTAGTAAATATTTGATATGGATTATCATTTATTCTGTAATAGTAATCTACTTATATTAAATTATAATCCCATAGATTATGATCAACAAGAATATTAATTTGATAATTCAGGGTAATTTTTTGATATTCATTTTGAAAGGAATGTGATAGTATATCTATACGAAAACTTTTGTTCACAATGTATCTATATTGAGGTATTACTTTATCGCCTGTAAAATGTTCATCACTTGTATTATTTCAGTAAAATCATATGAATGGGTTTTCAAAGCTCCCTGACACTCCATTCATATGATGCCCAGTACACATAGCCCTACCTAAACACTTCATAAGCATTTTGTACAAACAGAAAGCACGAATGTGCCTATGTAAAGGAAGCTATTTGACCCGGGCTTCTACATATAATGAATAAAAAATTGAGGTACCTTTATGATTAGAGATTACGGTTCTTATGGATTTCTTAACTTTGACCGAATTGGAGAAAAGACTCTTTATATAAACGATCTAGGTTTAGAAAAAAGACAAAATGAATTCTATAACTATAACAATAACAGTCGTGATTATTCCGGTTATCTATTCCAGTATACACTTGAGGGAGAAGGCATATACGAAACGCCACATGAGCGTTACGTCTTATCAAAAGGTATGGCTTTTTTTATAACCTTTCCTGAAGATAGTAAGTATTACCTGCCTCTTGATAAGGATACTACAAAGCATTGGAGCTACTTTTATATACATTTTACCGGCCCAGCTGTAGAGCCTTTCTATAAACGAATCAGGGAACTAAAAGGTCCAGTCTTTTCAATGGAACCTAATGGTTCACCTATCCTTCATTTCTTTTCTTTATATGATAGTTTGAAGTCAGGAACTCAAATGCCTCAATATAAAGGTAGTGAATGGTTATTTAGTTATCTAGTTTCCCTTTTAAGCCATTTAGAGTTCCCACCTAATCAAATACGAAATCCTCATGTAACTGCTGCCCTGGAATGGATGCAAATGCACTATGCCTCTCCTGTAAATCTAGGAACAATGTGCCTGGAACTGGGAGTTTCTCTGCCACATCTAAGCAGAGAATTCCATAAAGAATTTGGTATTGCACCTATCACACACCTTACCCGGATTCGATTAGAACATGCAATGCAACTTTTACTTAATACGGATGCAACTATTCATAAAATTGCTGAAGAATGCGGGTTTTCAAATAGTAATTATTTTACCAAGGTATATAAAAAGGTTCTTCATACTACACCAGCACAATATAGAAAACAGCGAAAGCTATAAACTTCTTAATCCCATATAAATCTTAATGAAATTCTAACTTTACTTCCTCTTCTTAATGCTTTATAATATAGTAGCAAAGGACTGGTTTGTAAAGGAGGTTCTCCTTATGTATATTAGTATGGTTATCAATCACCTTATATTTAATTTTAGTAATTTTACAAAATCAGTAGAAATATTCTTACCTTTACTGCTGATAATTCTTATTGCAGGTTTCTTTCTTAATAAAATACTTAAGATCCTTTACTATTTTTTTATAGAAGTAAGAACCTATAATAAAATGGAATTAAAAACCTGTAGAATTAAAGCTGCAAAGTGTAAAAAGGATAATCTGGATATAAGTAAAATCAATAAAAGTGCTGACACAAAATAATAGGATTCATATTTTGTGTCAGCACTTTTTGTTCAATTTTCATTTATTTTAATGATATCTATTCTATATCCCTGTTTTCATTCTTATCATTTAATCCAAAAACTGCTCTTGCACTTTCTGCCTGCGGATCATGTTTTATATGTTTAGAATGAAATTTTCCATCTTCCTTCTTATGATTTTTTGTACTTTTTCTCTTATTATTATCTGCCATAATATACCTCCTGTTATTCTGTTGTTCTCTCACTCATTTAATCGCGTGAGTGAATGAAATAAGGATCCAACGGTAAGAATAACTTAAGCATTGGATCACTATTTATTATGGCATATATTAAAAGAATCATGCTGTTATTTTTTTCATATTTATCTAAACTTTTCTTCCAGGGCAACTCCTGTTTTTAACTCTTCAAAGCATTCCTTACATAAGGCTTTATACTTTTCATTACCACCGATATCAATTTGCTCGCCTTTTGTAATAACATGTCCAGTACTATCAAATCTAGCATTGATTGTTGCTTTTTTACCGCACTTGCAAACTGTTTTAATTTCTTGCAGACTCTCTGAAAGTTCAATCAAACGTTTACTTCCTGGAAATAGATGCTGGGAAAAGTCAGTTAATAAACCAAAACATAATACTGGAATTTTAAAAGATATTTTGTATAATTCATCTATCTGTTCTTCTGATAGAAATTGAGCTTCATCTACCATAATAACATCTGTCGTTTCAAATCGAAATAAATCAAAAATAGAACTATTTGGATATACTAAAGTACATTTGCTCTCCATACCCACTCTAGATTTAATTATGCCTGTACCTTCTCTGTCATCAATGGATGGTTTAAAAAGTGTTACACGAAATCCCTGTTCTTCGTAATTGTACTTAATCATTAATAGATTTGCTGATTTACTACTGTTCATACAACCGTATTTAAAATATAATTTTGACATTTTATCTCTCGCTTCTATTGTAATTCTTTTACAAATGCATAAAAAATATACTTGGTAACTCCAGTCAACCCCATACCTTCAACCGCAGTTATTTCTCCCTGCTTTCATTTTTTATAAACTTCATCCAATTCTCTGGTTTTGCCGTCGCAGATCCACTAAATTTAACGCCTTTATTCTTTGCTGAGGCAATTCTTCTGCCTGTCGTTTCTTTACTAGCTTTCGCTCATTTTCAGCAAAGCTACCTAGCACTTCTATTAGAATATTTTCAACCATTTCAATTACCCATTCCTGCCCCACCGGTGGATTAATCAAAGTAGTAGGTAATCAAGTATTTCTAAACGAATCTTGTGCTCCCGAAAAATACTCCATTTCGAGTTTAATATCCCCTATATCCCTATTCAATCTGTCCAGAAAAGTCACAAATAGTGTATCTCCTGAACGAAGCATGTTTTTTTATGCACAGTATATCCAGTACGCTCAAGATTTTTGCCACTTTCCTGACATCCCGTTCATTTGCTCCAAGTTCCTTAATGCATCAATTTGTCTATCCATGTTCTGCTCCTGGAACTTACCTTTGCATAATATAATGTTCTATTTTCCATAGTCACACCTCACCATTTCAAGAATATCACATGTCCTTAAATTCGTCCACAACATTTCAGACATCCCCAAATATATATACTAACTTTTTCGGACATCAAAAGAGACACCCTTTCGAGTGTCCCAAAAAGTATACTAAATATCCACTACGAAAAGGCTTTAAGCTTTATGACATGGCCAGCAAGGTTGGAGAGATCTTTTATTAATTCATCCGCTATTTTCAAAAATAGGTACCCTTTTCTCATTGAAGTACTGTATATCTTTAATCCTTAAGAACACCTCTATCTTTCTAAAGTTTGGTTTCGTCGCCTTTAACTTTATCAGATTTTGAAGTTATTTTATTTTTTACATCCGAGAAAAAAGTTACGCTAGCGATAATGCATATACTATAAAATATGATTTTCAATCCATTTTGCAACTCCATCATTTTCATTGGTGTCACAGATATCATTTGAAATTTTTTTTACATCTGCTATTCCATTACTAACGCATACTCCAACTCCACAAAATTCAAGCATATCGATATCGTTATAGTCATCTCCAAATGCTATAATACTTTCCGTTTT
>DALYNO010000209.1:0-7149 GCA_031975295.1 Anaerocolumna sp.
AATTTTTTCTAATATATATAGCCATACAAAAACACCAGCTCCGTATAACCTGCTGTATATGCCATTGTCTAACTCTTTTCGTAGGAGAAGCCCCATATAAACAAATAGATAAAGAATTATGGTGCAAAGGAAAGAAACCATAACATAATGTAATAGAGATAAATTTTTATAAGCACCAACTGCTTCAAAAGTAAAGAACTTTTCTTTACCCAATGCTGTAAAGATCAGATCAAAAGAGATGTCCCTATTTTTTTTATTAATGAATTCCTCTAAAAATCCTGCAGTTTCCATTTTATCATACAGTGCTACACAATTAATTTCCACTGCTTTTATATATTTTTCATAGCTTCTTAAGATATTTTCAATTAATATTGCCCTATTTATGTCCTCTCCATTTATCACAACCTCAACGGGTAGATGATTTAACATAATTAGATTATCAGAAAATCCCTTTGGTATACATAAATAAACATCCAATTCCCCTTTATGAAACTCATCCACTACTTTCTCCTGGCTGCCTTCATATACCGTAATAAAGGACGAAAAACTCTCGCTAGTTTTAAAATACTCCAATAGTAGTTTGGAGTAGGCAGAACTATCTTCATTAATAACTCCTAGCCTTAGTTCTTTTATGGCTACGCTCTCACGATTTGATACATACAAAGAAGTGCTTATTATAATTATAATAAGCACTGCCAAAGTTATGAGTATTCTCTTTTTATTCCCAAATATGTCTTTTAAGTCTTTTTTAATTAAATACAGCAAGATACTTACTCCATCCAAGCAACTATTTTTGTTAAATGAGGACTTTTTACTAGGTTTAAATAATTATTTATGAACATGTTCATGGGTAAATAAGTGATCCATGCAATATTCATAGTTTCCGTCACACTTGGAACAGAAACGGAATTCAAGATTTTCATCGTCAAGTTCTGTTCTTCCACATACTGCACATTTATGTCTTGTGATTCTTTTTCTTCCCTGGAAATCTACTACATTATCTCCGCCAATAGAAGATTTAACTGCCTTTTTATAAGAACTTCTTCTCTTAAATTCTTTTGGTGAGATACTCCTGTAATTTCTACTAGAAAAGAAGTAGATAAAAAAGTTACCAAGTGCAAGAATTATCATAATACATCTGCCATAATCTCCAGCTATGAGACTAGTTATAAGATCATAGGCAACAAAGGCACCATAAATATAGGATAAGTACTTAACTTTTACTGGTATAAAGAAAAACAGCATAAATTGTACATTAGGATACAAAGAGGCAAAAGCAAAAAACATTGCCTGATTAATATAAGTAATACCTAAATGAACGTTATATCCGCCACTAATAAAATAAAATATAAATGTTCCAAGTATATTTAAAATAATACCTGATAAGTAATATAAGTTAAATCTGAAAGCTCCCCAAGCATTCTCAAGAGCATTGCCTATCATATAGTATAAATACAAGCTAAAAACAAGAAAAATCAAACTACCTGAGGGCGGGAGAATAATAAATGTTATAAGTCTCCACACTTCTCCTCTCATTACTCTACTCACATCTAAGGATAGGTATTGACCATAAAAGTACGGATTTGCCATACTGATAAAAAATCCTGCCGCATACAAAACAACGATATAAAGCATTAGGTTATGGATGGCATACTTACCAAATTTACGATTTAGTTTATTAATAAGGTTCATTTTACCACGTCTTTCTGATTAAACAGTACTGTTGTTTCAATATATAACTATTGCTCAGTATGTTAACATAAATTTTAGTAACTTTAAAATAAGTCTTTCTTTCTAAATATTAAAGCAATGATTGCTGTAATCACCAAAGATAGAAAAATAACGATATAGAATCCATATGGAGAATTTAATCCTGGTATACCGCCAACATTCATACCAAAGAAACTGGCAATCATTGTGGGAACTGCCATAACAATGGTTACTGTAGCTAAAAATTTCATTACAATATTTAAATTGTTGGAAATAACTGATGCAAAAGCATCCATAGTTCCACTTAAAATACCACTATAAATATTAGCCATTTCAATAGCCTGTTTATTCTCAATGATAACATCTTCCAGAAGTTCAGTATCTTCTGGGTATTGTTTTATATTATCAATTTTTAACATCTTCTCAAGGACTACTTCATTGGCTCTAAGAGATGTTGTGAAATAAACAAGACTCTTCTCTAACTCTAATAAATCAATTAATTCACTGTTCTTCGTAGAGATGTGAAGTTTATGCTCTATCTCTTCACTCTTTCTGTCAATAATTCTTAGATATTGCAGAAATACTGTTGCATTTTTATAAAGTATTTGTAATATAAATCGTGTTTTCTTAAAGGTAAAGAAATCCCTTACTCTACCGTCCATAAAGCTTTTTAATACTTTTGTCTCTTCCAGACAGATGGTGACAATCACATCCTTCGCAACAATAATACCTAAAGGTATGGTTACATACCTGTCCTTATTATTTCTTTCCTCCATGGTGGGAATATCCACAAGAATTAATGTATATTCATCTTCAACTTCAATTCTTGAACGTTCTTCCTCATCTAGAGATGCTCTAAGGTGATCAATGTCAATATGACAAGTCTCAGAGATTTCTAAAAGTTCTGTAGCTGAAGGGTCGGTCATTACAACCCAACATCCCTGTTCAATCTCATTAATGGGACGTGTTCCCTCTGCAAAGGTTTTAAAAATTTCAATCATAATTAGCTCCTTCTACTGCACCAGGCAGCAAAAGAAATTAAACTGCCCCAGTTCAGTCTATTAATTTGTCTTCGTACCCTAGGTGTTTACAACTGGGTCCCGTTTCCATACGGTTTACATCCTTTCTTCACAAGAACTTAATGCTGTACTTTAAGTATCCTCTTAATTATATGTTTTATAACAGCCTTTGTCAAATAAAAAACATATTAACAGAATTAGATTCTACATTGTTTTTTTCATACTATTGGTATACTATATCCTTTAACAAATCAATCCTAAAGGGGTAAAAGGAGTAAAGATATGATCAATGTAATAAACCCAAAATATTTTAAGTATGAAGGCAGAACATTATATAAGGAAGCTTCTGCAATTCTTGGATGGACAAATTCCTCAGTAACCTTTTATGTGAAAGGTTCTAGTGCGCAGACTACAGTTTTTTCTCATATAGAAACTAAAAATAACGGAGAAGAAAATGAAGCCAGGCTTAAGGTTTATCTAGATGATAAAGAACAGGAAGAAAACCTTTTAGTCCTTCACAATGAAGACAGCGAATATACCCTTGCTGCTTTTGATGATGAAGAAACCCATAAAATTACCATAATAAAAATTACGGAAGCTGCCATGTCCTATGCAAAAATAAATGGAATCACAGTAACTGGCGGAGAAATACTACCCTTGCCCATGCAGGAAGACAATAGATTAAAAGTTGAATTCATAGGTGATTCTATTACTTGTGGTTATGGTGTTTATGGCGAACCTGAATCTGAATATCATATCAGAGAGGAAGATGGTATGGTCACTTATGCAGCCTATGCAGCTAAAGCCTTAGACCTAAATGCTAGATATACTGCTGTCTCCGGCTATGGTATGTATATTAAATACGATGGTGATTTCACTGGCATATTACCAAGAGTATATCCCTATACCAATTACTTTGCCGATGAACATGAAAAATATAACTTCAACGAATTTATTCCTGACTTATTTGTTATCAACTTAGGAACAAATGATTCTGGTCATCTAGAGAAACCAGGAATTTCAGAAGGATTTATTAATCATTATGTTGCGTTTCTTCACTTTTTAAAATCCTATGCACCCAAAAGTAAAATTTTATGTATCTGCGGTTCCTTATGTACCAACGCTTTTGACTATATTGAACAAGCTGTTACCATAGCAAAGTCTCAAGGTATTACAGATTTAAATACACTTTTACTTCCCTTTCATGATGTAGAAACTGATGGTAAAGCATCCAATCATCCTTCCATTAAAACACATGAGAAGGATGGTATTCGCCTTGTCAATAAAATAAAGGAACTCCTATAATTTCTTACTGTTTTATTATTTTCTAGGATTGTCCAACCAAAAACCAATCAATGAATTAATGTATCCAGATATTTAAAAGATTACCCTTTCAATATCTGGATACATTTATCTTCTTAGCAAAACATCTCACCATTACTTTTCATAGGAAGGAACCATTAAAGTTGAACCTGGAAGCAGCATCATCTGTGAAGGAGTATTATGATTCATTAGATCACTCACTTCAATACCAAATTGATCTACAATAGTTTGAAGAGAATCATTCTCTTTGATTACATAAGGAATCATACTTACATCATTATCCTGTTCAATCATTGGAACACATAGTTCATCTCCTACTTGCAGGTTATAAATATCAACAAAAGGATTTAGTCTTAAAATAAGGGGAAGCGGGATATTATTCTCCCTGCTTATACTATAAAGGGTATCCCCCTGTTTAATAACATATCTGGAACAGATATATTCTCTAAAATTCATTTGCCCCACTTTCTAAAGCACTGTATATTGGCCTTTACCATCTTCTCTATATTATATTCTTACTACATTAAGTTGTTCCTTTATATGATTTGCCATTCTTATTATTCTCTTCCAATTTATCCCTTTCCATCAAATATATCTGTTGAACTTCACAGATTTGTGTCGTATAATACTACGTGATACTATTTTAAATAATTTACATAGATAGTGCATAAGATTAATAAGCCTAATATTAAATTAAGAGTACAGGCAGCAACTGTAAATGAAATATATTGACAAATTTTAAGTTTTATCATATATTGTAGTACTGCCATTGAATATTAAAAGGAGGTAAACCGTTTGAGGGATTTAAATATAGATCATAAAACGAATACGCTTGGTATTGATATCGGATCCACAACAGTCAAAATAGCCGTACTGGATGCTGATAATGAGATACTATTTTCTGAATACGAACGTCATTATGCAAATATTCAGGAAACTTTAGCAAAACTTATTAACAATGCAAAAGATCAACTAGGCGATATGGAAATATCACCTATGATCACAGGATCAGGCGGGTTAACTATTTCCAAGCATCTTGGAATTCCTTTCGTGCAGGAAGTTGTTGCTGTATCCACATCCTTACAAGACTTTGCACCTAAGACAGATGTAGCAATAGAGTTAGGTGGCGAAGATGCTAAGATTATATATTTTACTGGCGGAATTGAACAAAGAATGAATGGTATCTGTGCAGGGGGCACAGGTTCTTTTATTGACCAGATGGCAACATTACTAAGAACTGATGCGTCAGGACTGAATGAATATGCCAAAGACTATAAAGCTATATATCCTATTGCAGCTAGATGTGGCGTATTTGCCAAATCTGATATACAACCTCTTATTAACGAAGGTGCAACCAAACCTGACCTTTCCGCATCAATTTTTCAAGCAGTGGTAAATCAGACCATCAGTGGTCTTGCCTGCGGTAAACCTATCAGAGGTAATGTCGCTTTCCTTGGGGGGCCGCTCCACTTTCTTACTGAACTAAAAGAAGCATTTATTAGGACACTAAATTTATCTGAGGAACAAATAATAGCACCTGCCCACTCTCATTTATTTGCAGCAACTGGTGCTGCAATGAATAGTAAGTTTGAGACACTAGCAACATTTAGTGCTCTTGCAGATAAACTATCTAGGGGAATTAAAATGGAATTTGAAGTAAACCGTATGGTTCCTCTGTTTAAAAATGAAGAAGATTATGCCATATTTAAAGATAGACACGCAAAACACAACGTAAAAAAAGGTGATCTAACCACTTATGCAGGTAACTGCTTTCTGGGGATTGATGCAGGATCAACTACTACCAAAATAGCAGTTGTTGGCGAAGATGGTACTTTATTATACTCTTTCTATAGTAACAATAATGGTAGTCCTTTAAAAACCGCAATTAAATCTATAAAAGAAATATACGCGCAACTGCCAGAGAATGCCCATATTGTCCGTTCCTGTTCAACCGGATATGGTGAAGCATTATTAAAATCCGCCTTAATGCTAGACGAAGGTGAAGTTGAAACTGTTGCACATTATTATGCTGCTGCTTTCTTTAATCCCAAAGTTGATTGTATTTTAGATATCGGCGGACAGGATATGAAATGTATTAAAATAAAGAATAACTCCGTTGATAGTGTTCAGCTAAATGAAGCTTGTTCCTCTGGATGTGGTTCTTTTATTGAAACTTTTGCTAAATCCTTAAATTACGAAGTGGCTGAATTTGCTAAAGTGGCCCTTTTTGCCAAGAATCCAATTGACTTAGGCTCTAGATGTACAGTATTCATGAATTCCAAGGTAAAACAAGCCCAAAAAGAAGGTGCTGGTGTATCTGATATATCCGCAGGTCTTGCCTACTCTGTAATTAAAAATGCAATCTACAAAGTAATTAAAATAACAGATCCTAAAGATTTAGGTGAAAATATAGTAGTTCAGGGTGGTACCTTCTATAACGAAGCAGTACTAAGAAGCTTTGAGCAGTTAGCAAAGTGTGAAGTTGTCAGACCTGATATTGCTGGTATTATGGGAGCTTTTGGAGCTGCACTTATTGCCAGAGAGCATTACACAGGAGAAGCAACAACTATGCTTACCATAGACCAAATTAGTGAATTAACCATAGAGTCTTCTATGGCAAGATGTAAATTATGTACGAACAACTGTCAGCTCACTATTAATAAATTCTCAGGCGGAAGAAAATTCATCTCTGGAAATAGATGTGAACGCGGACTTGGTCTTACTAAAAATAAAGATAATGTTCCTAACTTATTTGAGTATAAACTAAAATCACTATTTTCCTATAAACCTTTAGAGGATGATAAAGCTTACCGAGGAAAAGTGGGTATACCAAGAGTTTTAAATCAGTATGAGAATTATCCTTTCTGGTTTACTTTCTTTACTGAAATGGGTTATCAGGTTATTATCTCTCCTGAATCCACAAGAAAAATATACGAACTTGGTATTGAATCCATTCCCAGTGAATCAGAATGTTATCCAGCTAAATTAGCCCATGGTCATGTCATGTGGCTAATCAATCAGGGCCTTGATTTTATATTTTATCCAAGTGTTCCCTATGAACGTAAGGAAGTACCTGGTGCTAACAATCACTACAACT
>DALYNO010000210.1:0-7140 GCA_031975295.1 Anaerocolumna sp.
TATATTCCGTTTTGGCCAAAAGCTCCAATTCCTCCGCCTTAGATTCCTTATTTGTAATTTTATAAAGACTTATGGTTCTGTTATAGTACTCAAGAGCTTCTTCATATTTTCCCTCTTGATATAAGATTTTGAATTTCATAAAAATAAGTTCTGGAAGATGTCTTAAATTATATTCTTTTAAAGAAAAAGCAATTCCAGTTTCCACATATTTAAGAGCCTCTTTTATATCACCTTTATCTAATAAGTGAAAGCTTATATTATAAAGTACTGCCTGATAAACTTTTTTTGAGAACTGGGAAGGCGTATACATTGGATATGGAGAAACTATAACATGCTGCTCCAATATAGTTAGAATTTCCAGTAATACACCCATACCTTTGCTGTGTTGGTTCAGTGCAAAATAATTCTGGCTCATACATATAATTAAGGATATACCTATATTTGAATAAGTGTTAGATACTATATTATCTATAGTAAAACCAGGACATTCAATTCGAATACCTTTGATACAGTAATCTAAGGAGCTATCATAATCCTTATCAAGCAAGGCCGCACAAAGAGCTTTACCATAATATATGGTTTTAATATTTGTACCATTTTTAAATTCTTCTAAATTTTCATATTGTTTAACCAATGATTTCAGCAATAGGACATCGCCGTTTTCAATAGCTGCATTCATGGCATTAACACCTTCTAGTCCGGCGATGGTACTGTTGGCAGCATACATTTTAAAATATTCATTAAGGTCAAGGTTAAATTTAATAGATAATTGATTAATAAGATAAAGAGAAGGTTCATATTCACCTTTCTCAATTCGATAAATTTGTTTAGGAGTACAAATATCTTGAGCCAATCCAGCTCTGGTCATATTTTTTGATAACCTTAATTCTTGTAAAAATTTCCCGAAATATTCGTAATTCATCTTGGCCACCTTGTCCAAATGGACGCAAGCGTCCATTTATTCATAAAATAAACAATGCTATAATTAATTTATAAAATTAGAAAGAAAGAGGGATAAATATGAGAAAATTCAATTCAAAGTTTCGTTATCTTCTAGCTTTACTTTTAGTTGTAGCTACTGTTGCTCAATTACCGATTACGGCTGGAGCAACTAAAGTTGTTGACAAGCCGGGTACAGGTACAGTGGTACCATATATTTGGTTAATTGAGTTTGAATAAGATATTATAACATATTAAATGGCAGTATTCAAATAGGATATGCCGAAGCAATTACATAATATGTAAAAAATATTGAATTAAAATGGTATTAATAGCAGAGTTTAAGTTCAGAGAAACGAGAAATATCTTTTGTCATTTAATCATTCACTTAGAGAATGGAGTACAAGGAAGCATCTTGAGACAAGTTCTGTAACTTTAATTTCGGTAAATTTAATAAAAATTTTATAAAAACTTTGAGGGGAGTTTTGATAAAATTTTCCATAAGTAGTCTGTATGATACTAGCATACCTGCTGAAAGGCAGTGACGCAAAGCTATAGGGCCTAACCCATGAAAGGTACGGTACGGCAGCCAGTTGCTATATGGTTATACCATATTGAATTGAACTGAAATAATTATCATCGATGGTTTTGCGTACAATAAGCGTAAAGTGAGGTTTTTATGAACAAAAGAGAAGGCAGTTTTTGTGACTTATTGCCTGTTGAAAATATAATGCACAATGACTTTGAATGTCTTGATACGATTACGGATATGATGGATTTTGTATTTTTTCAAATGAAACTAGGTACGAATGAAGTAAATGTATCAAAAAATAAAAGTATGATGAAAGCAAATAAAGTGGTATCGTTACCTGATTCTTCGAAATCAGCTGTATATAATGACCCAAAATCTATGTCACCTATGGATGATACACAAAAGAGACAGGCTCAACTTGATCAAAATATGGAAAGCGATATACATCATGCTTTCGAAACAAAAGAATTTCAGATTTATTTACAACCAAAAGTATTAATTGCAACCACGGAGGTAGTTGGTGCTGAGGTTCTGGCAAGATGGGTTCATCCTAAGAAAGGTCTTATTACTGCTGATGTTTTTATTCCTGTGTTTGAGAATAATGGATTTATAATAGAACTGGATTATCTCATATGGGAGAAGACCTTTGCCTCCATAAGTAAATGGTTGGATAAGGGTTATTCCCTGGTACCTGTATCAATTAACGTATCGAGAATACACCTAATAGATTATAAATTTGTTCATTACCTTATTCTTCTTTCAAAGAAATATAAGGTATCACCAACATACATAGAATTGGAATTTACAGAAACTGCTATATTTGAAAACCTGGATGGTTTAAAACCAATGTTTCAAGCATTAAAAAAAGAAGGTTTTACACTTAGTCTTGATGATTTTGGATTTGGGTATTCTTCCTTGAATTCATTACAAGATATACCCATTGATATAATAAAAATAGACTGTGGTCTTCTAAACGAAATATCAACAACTAGTAATAGTAGTACAATTATTAAATATATAATAGCTACGGCTAACAAGCTAAATATAAGAGTAGTAGCAGAAGGGGTAAAGGATTTTGCACAAGCAGAATTATTGTATCATGCCGGATGTGATACGGCACAAGGGTACTTTTATTCTAAACCTTTATCCGAAAATGAATTCGAACAATACACTTACAATTCCTTCTAAATATACAATTGGAATAGGGCACATATTTTATGCAGTATGGCATATTAATATGTGTCCTTTTCTTATATTTCAGTCACCATATTCGTTAATCCACATAAAATGAAACATAATAATTTAAGGAGTTTACCAAATGGATAACTACAGACGTCCGATGTATACCCGTAACAGAATGGGTTCCTATCAAGGTCAGCAACAATGTGGATGTGGTTACACACCTGTAATGGATGCAATAAAAGAAGATCGTTATGATAAACATTGCGATAAACATGATCATTGCGACAAACATGATCATTGTGACAAGCGCGATCTTTGCGATAAACAAGCGAATTGTGATATGCACGAGGATACTTGTATCGATAAATTGCCCTTAGCAATGGCTTATGTTCCATTTCAAAAATGGAGAAATATTTATGATGCTTGTGCCGGCTTAGAAGCAGGTACTATCTTCCAGGATTTAAATATGCCTTTCTATGGATACAAAATGTGTGGAAAGAGAGGAGATAGATATGACAAGTAAAAGCAGAGAGCAATTAATGTGCATTATTACAGAATCCAGCTTTGTTTTAGACGATACAAAACTATTCCTTGATACACATCCATGTGATAAAGAAGCCTTGGAGTATTATCAGATGTACAGAGAAATACGAAATGAAGCCATGAAAGAGTATAGAGATTGTTATGGTCCAATCTCTGCTTATGATGTAGAGACTTCAAATGTCTGGACATGGATTGATGAACCATGGCCTTGGGAAGGAGCGTATTAATATGTGGAATTATGAGAAAAGACTGCAATATCCTGTTAATATTAAAAACACGAACCCCAAGATGGCTATGTTCATTATGAGTCAATTTGGAGGTCCAGATGGTGAGTTAGCTGCTTCTATGCGCTACCTTTCTCAGAGATATGTAATGCCTTATAAAGAAGTAACAGGTATATTAACCGATATAGGTGTATTGGTAATAAAATGTATCATAAAAATTAATTCCAAGATTTAAGGTTAACAATGTCTCACACGTTTATTTTAGATTGACTCTATCATTATAATGATTTACTATTATTGTAAAATGAATCCTAGTGTTTTATATCAAAGAAAGGGAGTTATATGAAATACTTAAAAAAATATATGTTACCAGTAAGTTTGTGTATTATAGTAGATCAACTTGTAAAAATAATCATCTATAATCTTTTTTTTCAGGAGGATTTTAATGTAATTGGAAGCTTTATAAGATTTCGTCCCATAATTAATACGAACCTAAGCTGGGGCGGTAATTATATAGCTATATTTCGTCACTTTGAATTTGTTATAGTAATCAATATAATTGCAATCATTTTATTCATAGCAGGTTTTTTATTTTATAAGTACAAAAGAACAGCACCCACTTTTATAGCTGAGGTTGTATTTACGCTAGGGTTATCCGGCTGTCTATGCAGTCTCATTGATAAAGTAATCTGGAAGGGAAGTTTAGACTATGTACAAATCACTGGGTTCTTTACTTTTGATATTAAGGACACCTACCTTACAATATTTGAAGTTATCTTCATTTTTTTAGTAATCAAGTATAGAAATGAAATATCCACTAAGGAATTTTTTAGATGGCTTCTGTCTGTCACAAGAAAAGATATTTCTTGACATTTATAATGTTAAATATCATACTAGTATAGGCTTATAAAATAAAAGGATAAAAGTACATAGAAAGTTTAGAAATTTTATGTGCGTTAGGAGGGTTTTGTGGACAGGCAGGATACAATATCTGCAAAGATAAAAGAGATTCTATTAATAACAATTGGTGTAGAATTAGTTGTTTTGGGTGTATATTTCTTTAAATTCCCTAATAATTTCTCTATTGGAGGAGTTACTGGTCTGGCGGTTTTACTTAGCAGCCTTATGGGACCAAGTATAAGTTCAGGAACTATTGTATTTATCATTAATATGATACTCCTTGCTATTGGTTATATTACCCTTGGTAGAAGTTTTGGTAATAAGACAGCTTATGGAAGCGTACTTATGTCAGCATCATTAAGCTTACTCGAAGTAATTGCACCTATGAAAGCTCCTCTAACGAATGAACCCATATTGGAACTAGCTTTTGCAGTACTTTTGCCGGCTGTTGGTGCTGCCCTATTATTTAATATTGGTGCCTCCACCGGGGGAACAGATATTGTAGCTATGATGCTGAAAAAGTATTCTAATATAGACATAGGAAGGTCCTTATTCTATACGGACTTATTACTTACGCTATCAGCCTTCTTGGTATTTAATATACAAACAGGATTATTATCCTTGTTAGGATTATTAATTAAATCAACAATGGTGGATACTATTATAGAGAACTTAAATCTCCATAAGTATTTTACAATTATATGTGAACATCCAAAACCAATTAATGACTATATTTTAAATAAACTCCATAGAAGCGCCACCATATTTGATGCCAAGGGGGCATTTTCTGATAAAGATAAGAAAATTATACTAACTGTTTTAAATAGAAGTCAGGCAGTACAGCTTAGAAAATTTATTAAACAAGTAGAGCCTGAGGCATTTATACTTATAACCAATACCAGTGAAATTGTAGGTAGAGGCTTTAGAGCATAATCAGTTTACAATATATGATGCATTTCATTTATGAAAGCATTCATAATAATTAAAATTATAGGGTCTGTTACAAATAAAGTTTTATGAAAATACTTTATTATGTAACGGACCCTTTGTGTTTTATTTTACCAGCAAGGTTATAAAAAGAATGGTTAGTACTGCTAAACTAATGGGGCGAATTATTTTATAACCATTTTTTAAGACAAGACCTGCACCTATATAATGACCAGCAATACTAAAAATAGTGGCAGCAGCACCTAATAAGAAAATGACTTTACCATTGATGATAAAAGTAACCAAAGCGGCAAGGTTAGAGGATAGATTAATAAGCTTGGTATTTCCTGAGGCTGTCCTAATATCCATCTTACAAAGGCCTGTAAAGGCAAGTATTAAAAATGTACCTGTACCAGGTCCATAGAAACCATCATACATAGAGATAAAAAAGGAGGCAATACCAGCAAAAAGATAAAGTTTCTTTTTGGATAAGGTATTTTGTTTAGATTCATTAGATAAATTTTTGCTACGGAATATGTAAAAGGCAACAATGGGTATAATAAAAAGCAGTAAACCTTTTATAATCTGTTCCTTTACCATTAATGCTAAACTAGCACCAATGGGAGAACCTATAAATGCAAGTATAATACAGGGAATTGCAAGTTTTATATCTGCAGATTTGTTTTTTATATACCTTGCAGTGGATATAAAAGTTCCCATACAAGAGGAAAATTTATTGGTAGCTAAAGCAAAGTGAGGTGGAACACCTGCTATAAGATATGCAGGTAAGGATATTAAACCACCACCGCCTGCAATTGAATCAATAAGACCTGCAAGAAACACTAAGGGACAGATAACTAAAAAAACCTGCAAAGATAAATCCATGATAGCTCCATTCTTTTGTATGTATTATTATCAGTTGTATTCTATGAAACAGTATAATAAATGGATTGATTAAAGTCAATGTACATAATTTTGACGGATTCTTCTGCGAACTGTTATGAATATGAATATTTATCTTAAATTCATTCTCAAGCTTTCATAAAAAAGGACTAGGGTTTTAATTTATGGTAATCCTATTTATAACGAATGATTTTGAAGGGAGACTAAAAATGCCAAGCAGGGAGATAGAATCCATCTGGACTAAAGAAGTTAAATTTTCAGAAAGAGAACAGTTGCAAAAAGATTTAAAAGTAGATGTAGTAGTGATTGGGGCGGGGATGGCAGGTATCTTAACCGCTAAACAATTACAAGAGGCAGGTCTTAAAGTAGTTATATTGGAAGGATATAAGATTGCTGGAGGACAGACTCAGAATACTACAGCTAAAATAACATCTCAACATGGATTAATTTATGATAAACTAATTGAGAATTTTGGAACAGAAAAAGCACTGCTATATGCCAGGGCCAATGAAGAAGCCATTGAAGATTACGCTGCAATTGTGAAAAAGAACAATATTGACTGCAATTTTGAGAGATATCCGGCCTATTTATATAGTACAGAATCCGAGGAAGAGTTAGAGAAGGAGTTAAAGGCAGCTCTTAAATGTTCTATTCATGCTGATTTTACAACAAAAACTACGCTACCCTTCGATGTGAAAGGAGCTATTAAATTTAATAACCAGGCACAGTTTAATCCTCTGGAATTCTTAAAGTCAATAAGTGCCTCATTAGAAATCTATGAACATACATTGGTAAAAGGAATAGAGGATAATATTGCAGTTGCCGATCTTGGCAAAGTAAAAGCGGATGCTATTGTAGTTACTTCCCACTATCCTTTTATCAATATGCCAGGATATTATTTTCTAAGAACTCATCAGGAGCGTGCGTATGCAATTGCTTTATCTAATGCTGCCAAGATGGATGGTATGTATAGGGATGCTAATAAAAAAG
>DALYNO010000211.1:0-7138 GCA_031975295.1 Anaerocolumna sp.
CCGGATAGGTAAAACTAACCTGATTACATGTAATATTTCCTTGATCAAAGGCTTCGCCTTGCGTAATCTCTTCTACTATAGGTTCTTCTTCTAATATATCTAATACTCTTCTGGCACTGGCAAAGGTCTGATTTAAATTATTTGAGAGCGCAGAGAGTGCTGCTGTTGGCCCAAAAGAGCTCATCATGGCAATAATGGATATAGTTGCTGCAGCAAAATCTATCTCCTGTTTATCCATTAACCAAAAACTAACCAGTAACATAACAATTCCGCCAGAAAGAATCACCGTATCAGTCATAATCTTCTGCTTGGTTTCCTCAATTTTTAACTTTCTGCTAAATAAGAATAAATGATTTGTTTCTTTTTGCATCTTTTCAAATCTACTGGCTTGCTGACCATATTGTTTGATTTCTTCCAAACCGTAGAGATTATCCAGTACTACAGTATTTAACCCACCAAAAGTCTCACGGTATTGCTTGCCAATTTCTTTACCCCTTCTGCCATTTAATAGGGGTACCACCACACCAACTAATATATAAAATATTCCAGCGGTAAAAGCAAGCCATGGTGAAAAATTTCCTAAGAAAAGGATCATCACCAAAGAAGTTAAAATTGCTATTGCAACGGGTGATATGGTATGGGCATAAAAAACTTCCAGAAGTTCAATGTCAGAAGTAAGTACTGCAAGTAAATTTCCTTTGTCTTTACCATCTAACTTCGCAGGCGCCAACTTACGAAAAGCATCAAACACCAAATGACGTATTCTTGCTAAAAGCTTAAATGCAATTAAGTGATTACACAATTGTTCTGCATAACGTAGTATACCTCTAAGAACGGCAAATAGAATTAAAAAGGTCACAATTACAGGAATAGATAATCCATTGGACAGCTTTAAAACATGAAGTAGTCCATATCCACCAAGGATAGGTATAAAAATAGCCACAAGATTACCTATTGTTCCCATTACAATTGCAATCATCATTACCCATACCAAAGGTTTTACTAATTTAAGCAAGGAGAGAATAAGGGAAGAGCCTTTTACTTTTCCATCTTTCATACTGCCACCTCCTTAGCATATGCTTCAAGTTCCTTTTGTGCCTGGTTAAGTCCTGCATAGAAACCTTTCTTCTCTAGTAATTCCTGGTGGTTTCCACTCTCTGTAATTTGTCCCTTGTCCATGACAAGAATCTGGTCTGCTATTTCTATATTAGCAAGTCTATGGGAAATAACTATTACAGTCTTTACCTTGGCTAGTTCCAAGATTACCTCCATAATTTTATTTTCACTTGTTACATCTACGTTTGAAGTAGCTTCATCAAAAATATAAATTTCACTATTATGAAGTATGGCTCTGGCAAGGGCAAGTCTTTGCATTTGACCACCAGATAAATTGCTGGCCTTTTCTGTAAGTACCATAGACAGACCACCCTTTTCGGTAATGGTATCTAATAAGTCTACTTTGGCTAGGGCTTGATACATTTCCTCATCCCCTGCTGCTTCATTACCCATTAAGAGATTTTCCCTTACCGTACCTTGAAACAAATAACTATTGTGTTTTACTCTTGTTACCTGCTTGTAAAAGGATTCCTTGTTCTCATTTGAAATCTGTTTATCTCCAATGGTTACCATACCTGTATTTGGTATAATATCCCCCATCAGTAAGGATGCTACAGTACTTTTGCCACATCCTGATTTGCCAACTATGGCTGTGAAACGATGCTTAGGAATTGTAAAAGAAACTTCATTGATTACATTTTTGTCCTCATAAGCAAAAGAAACTCTCTCGAATTTGATTTCACCAGTTTCAAAAGTTACTTTTTTCCTTACCTCTGTTGATTCTTGATCTAATAAGTTAAATATCTTATCAGCCGCTGCATTGCCATTCATGGCTATATGGAAGAAAGAACCCAATAATCTAAGAGGCAAGAAGAATTCAGCACAGGTTAAAATCAAATAAATACATTCTCTTACATCAATATTACCGCTTCTAAGTTCAAAAATGCTTAATATAATACCAACTGCAGTACTTCCATAGGCAGATAGATCCATAACACTTATGGAATTTAACTGCATCACTAATACCTTCATAGTAATTTTACGAAAATTCTCTGCCTCTTCATCCATTTTCTTTGCATAACGCTCATCTGCCTGAAAAATCTTTAAAGTAGTGAGTCCTTGCAGGCTTTCTAAAAAACTGTCCCCAAGCCCCACATAACTGCCCCAATATTTTTTAAGGATTCTCTTGGCAAGCTTCTGCACAATGACTATAGACATAGGTATAAGGGGAACACATAATAAAAGCACTAAGGAAACCTTTAAACTCATGGTTTGTGCAACAACGAACAGCGTAACTGGTGCCAGCAAACTATAAAAAAACTGTGGAACAAATTTACCAAAATATATCTCTAATTGTTCCACACCTTCTGTACTAAGTTGTACAACTTCCGCACTGGACATGCTTTCTTTATAAGAAGACTCGGACTCTAAAACTGTATGATACAGTCTTTCTCTGAGCTTTTTTTTCACATTTTCAGATGCCTTAGCTGACAGCTTATCTCCTGCATAATACATTGCCCCTCTAACAACAACTACCCCAACTAGAAAGCCAATATAGGCATAAGCTTTTTTGATCTCCCATTCCCCCTGATACATGGATAGTAGCAGCGTGGCAGTAAAATACACCAGTGATATATTAGCCAGCAGAGAAACCCATTGACTTGCTATGATTCCCATTACAAGACTTTTATTCTCAGGAAATTCTTTTAATAATCTTTTGTTAAACACCTTGCTCCTCCTTAGTTTAACTTTTATTAAGCGATTGCGAAACAATTAAGTTTCTTATATTTATCATACAATTAATACGAATTTTCTGGCTTCAGTCACCCTGCGGGCGAGATTCAGCCATAAAACTGTATCATTTGCATGATAAAATAATTAAGTCTAAGAGTTTCGCAATTGCCTATTAACTTTTATGGCTATTCTTTGTTTCCATGGCACTAAGGATCACTTCATCCTCTTTGGCGGTCTTCATGCGGAATAGCAGAAAATAATAGTGCCCTAATAAAATGACAATAATCAACGCTTTTGCATGCCAGATTGGTGCAAAATAGATACTGATTCCTAATAATATTGTTACTATACACAGTACTTTAATTTTTTCCTTGGCTGTCATAGATTTTGATTTCATCCATTTACCGACATAGTTGGTATAAACTTTAGTGGATAATAGCCATTTATGAAATTTCTCTGAAGATTTAGCAAATAGGGCTGCTGACAATAGTATAAAAGGCGTTGTAGGTAAAATGGGTAATACAATTCCAACCATGCCAAGTCCCAGTGAGATAAAACCTAAACAAAGGCAAATTATATTTATAATCTTCTTCACGTCCTGTTTCCTTTCTCATTTTTAAGTTAGCTAGGTAATTGAAAACTACAAAGACTAAATTATCTCTTATACACTATCTAAAACTATATGTTGAATCATATGAAAAAATAATTAACCCATCAACAAATAATAGTTAGAGTATTCTAACCTAAATTATAAGCTCCCAGGCTCTAAAAGTCAATAAAATAGAGGGTGTGTTGTATCATAGACTTGCAAGCCTATCTTAACAACACACCCATCTTTTTATTAGCGCCTTCGTATAGTTTTTAATTTAGCAATTAGAATACTACCTGCAATGAACAAAAGCCCACTTATCATTAAATAATGTTTTGGAGTTATAAGATTCATCTGCATGGAAAAAAGATAAAACATATTAAACTTTTTCCCTAATCCTCCAATATTAACTACATAATAAATTAATGGTATCATATATGCAAATACAACCTGGTCAGTTATGGAAAATATCAGCATCCCAAGTCCTCCCAAAAAGAATCCATTTGCAAGTAGAATATACAACATTATATCAAAGGAGAATATACAATTTTCTTTTCTTAAAAGGAATAGAAATCCTGCTCCAAGAATAACGATTACAGCTATGGCTTCCACTGTCCTAAGCAAATGTATTACAGACATTGCCTCTTTTTTACTGCGAATCAAATCCTTGATATCAGGATTTATATCAGGGATAAAAGTTGGCAGTAATAATATCATACCTATAAAGGATAGGTACATTTCCATTATTTTAGCGACTTGTGGTTGATTTAAATTACTTAAGCCCATTATAAGGGGTGCAAATCCAATCATAAGCGCACATATGATCAGATGAGGTAATAAATTATGCTTGAGATTGACTATACATATCTTTTGGTACCTTTCCACGAATTACGTATCCTCCCTTTCGCTTCAGCTCATAAATGACAATAAGAATTACAACTATTAATATACTGGCTATTGAATAGACCATCCTATTTACAATCAACTGGGGTAATATTTCCTGAAACAATTCATATCTGCCCAAAGTATTAAACCTAGGCATCAGATTCCAGCCAGCACCTAGCAAAAGCATAGCAGTGCCTTTTGAAACATTAATGTACCATAGAACTATATTAACAAGAATAGATAAAATACTTTCCGTCATTTCTGTAATAAGATAGGATAGTGCTGTCACGAATAAAATGATAGGTAAAAGCCACCCTGTACAATACTTAACATAAGCTAAATAATCCGGTGATACTCCTGCTGCATTGGCAATATAGATGCCTTGGGATAAGGAGAAACAGGATACAAGTAACACCGGTATGAACATCATAATTATCATGCCGAAATATCTGGAGAGTATAATTGCTATAGAACCTGCTCTTTTTGTATAAATAACACTAGCTACCTGACTTCTCTTTTCCTTTATCCCTCTTGTTATACCAAAAAAGGCAGGAAGAATACCCAGCAAAATCCCTATATAGTCACTAAACAATCTGGCATATGCTCCTGTTATATGATCTTTTTCCACTACATGTGTATATTCCTTTAATGCATCTTCATAGGTTTTTGGTACTACACCATGTTGCTTTAAACTATTTGCCTCATAACTACTGCCAGACCCGATTAGTTTAGTAACTTTCTTCATTAATTCTAAAAAGCTATCATAGTTTAAATCAGTTGCTGCATAATTTTCAGTAATTTGCTCCCATTCTGCTTTATTTTTACCGGTTAACTCTGTTATATAATCTTCCATAAGTCTATTTTCATCTTTAGATAGAACGACTTCTTTATAGAACATCACTGGATAGGTAATAAAGTGTCCTCTTTCATATTCATTTATAAGAGCTTTTATAGCTTCATTCATAATAATATTTTTATCATCGGAATAAGTAGAGCCGTAGTTATCAAGACCAGGACTTGGTTGTTTTAATACCGTCTCCTCTCCCATTTGTGATACATAAAACAGGAATACTATAATGACATATGCGTAAAAGACAATACTTTTCAACCACATTTTACATTCTTTTTGTAAAAGACTCAAAAACATACTAGCTTTCCTCCTTCCCATTCATCAGATACAGATATGCATCTTCAACATTTGGAGTGGTACTAGTTGCTCCTTCAAAGGGTATTTTATTTGTATCAGCCACAAAGCGAATATCTACCTTACTACCTTTAGTCAATAATCCAGTAACAATATACTCCTTCTTAATTTTTTCCAAATCAATTTTGGAAACCTCTCCTATATAAATTTTGCCAGTGGCAATAGACAGAAGATTCTCTACCGTTCCCACATACTTTAGAATGCCTTCATCTAATATAGCAATATTCTCACAGGTAGCTTCAATATCTCCTACAATATGAGTGGATAATATAACAATTCTGTTCTCTGCTATCTCACATAGCAAATTTCGAAAGCGAACTCTTTCTTCTGGGTCTAGACCTGCTGTGGGCTCATCCACAATTAAAACCTTGGGATTATTCAGTAATGCCTGTGCAATTCCAAGTCTTCTTCTCATACCTCCAGACATTGCTTTCACTTTAGTCTTATAATTTTTTTGTAAATTTACCTGCCTAAGCAGCTCAGGTATTCTTTTCTTTCGCTCTTCTTTTGTAATACCTGATAGGGTTCCAAGATAATCCATAGCTTCATAAACTCCCATATTTCCATACATGGAAAAGTCTTGGGGCAAATATCCGGTCATACTTCTAATAACATAACTTTTATTTACATCTACACCACAAATGGTAATTTTTCCACTAGTAGACTTATGTAGGGTAGCAAGAATCTTCATTAGGGTTGTTTTACCTGCACCATTTCTACCTAATAGCCCAAACATTCCCTCAGAAATGGTCATATTAATATCTTTAAGGGCCTGCTTGCTTCCATAGAATTTATTAACATGTTCCAGAATAATCTCCATTATAATCATAACCTCCGTATTAAAAAAATGTACCAGTTACTTACCAGTACATTCATTCTAAAATATAAATCTCTACATCATATCTACTTTATATAAAATAAAAATTTTCTAATAGGGAATATATAAATTTAAATAGCGTGTCAAATACCCATACTGCACTAATTACAGCACCACAATAATGCGAATGGATGTAGCAGGGGACTATAATGATTACTGCTGATTTCCTCATTCATTATTTTACATAAAAATATGCACAGGCAATAGCACCACCTTGGACTGAATTCATTAGTTCTAAACTACCCCCATGCTTTTTACATAAGGTTCTGCAGATTGTAAGCCCTAATCCTGCATGCCCATCACTTGTAGTAAAATAAGGCCTGATACCTTTATCAAGCAACTCTTTGCTAAATCCTCTTCCATCATCTTTTATATAAAGGTATAATTTATCCTGCTCCAGATTTATGATAATATCAATCTGGGAGACTACATAACGTAAGGCATTGATTATAAGATTATCAACTACCTCCTGAATTAGATTCTCATCACACATAATCATAATATCTGTACTTTTCAGACTTGAAGTGTCAATGTGAATTCTTTCTTTTGAAATACCTGTTATGTTTTGTTTAACTCTATCCAATAAATCCTTCACACTTTGTTCTCTATAGCTTAACTTCCAGTCATCTATTGCATTTATTTCTTTCATGTTATTTGAAAAACTCTCCATTCGATTAATCTGACGCTCTAGGGTCTGCAGTGTTTCAAATACTTTCTCCTCTGAAAATTTACCTGACTTATAATAGGTGGACAGCATCTGTATATATCCTTTCATAACTGTTAGAGGCGTTCT
>DALYNO010000212.1:0-7084 GCA_031975295.1 Anaerocolumna sp.
CAAGCGGGAGCAAGAGAAGAAGCGAGAACTGGAATTTACAGCATTACAAGCACAGATTAATCCACATTTTCTTTATAATACACTGGATGCAATAGGATGGATTGCCCGTTTAAAAGAACAAGATGAAATTGAGCGCATGGTAATGGAATTATCTCGTTTCTTTCGCTTAACACTTCACCGGGGAGAAGATAGAATTTCAATTGAAGATGAAATTGGTATTGCCAATAGTTATATATCTATCGAACAACTTCGTAATCCAGGAAAGTTTGACGTAGAATATGATATACAACCTGATATATATCAAATACTAGTGCCAAAAATTATTCTTCAGCCCATTGTAGAGAATGCTATTAAACATGGTGTTTCTCAAGTGCGAAGACATGGACACCTTATCATCAAAGGATATCGCAATGAGGATGATGTATATCTTGAAGTGATTGATAATGGTGCTGGTTTTGTGACTAAAGAAGGAGCAACACCCACTTCAAAAGGTAGTAGTTATGGTCTTAAAAATGTAAAAGAACGCCTCCAATTAGAATATGGAGAAGAGTATGGTATTGATATTTGGAGTGAACCAGGAGAAGGCACCCGGGTGAGACTGCATATTCGCATACCTGATGAAGCTTCTGATACAGATGAGATCCATATTGGAGTATAGATTCTTCAAAATAAGGACAAGTCATTAATTGTAATATCACTTAAAAGGGCCGGTTGCTAAATAAAGTTTCAAGGTTTTTTCCCTCTACTTTCTTTAGCAGCCGACCCTTTCTTTTTCAGAAAGTATTATAATGGATTATACGAAATCTAAAGGTTTTTATGCTTAACCTCATTCTTAGTCTGATTCATTTTTTCATGTAATTCGATTAATGGTAAAATAATGCTGTTTGTGACTAAGTTCACTGTAAAATAGGACAGAACTATACTTATTAGGAAGAATAGAATTAGTGTCATTCCCATAGGGAAAAAAATACGATTAAGTTTTAGGGTTAAAATTTGTGCATAATAGTTATCAGACTGTTCTAATTTATGTACAGTAATCAGAGTATTTCCTTTCAGCACAGCATTTTCATTATGTTCCAAAATTAAATCATCTAATGTGGTATTCCATTTTGTGTTATCGCTCCAAATTTTATCACCAGTTCTTATCATTAATGTTTCCTGCCAAAACATCTTGCTGTTATCATTTAATATATCTCGCACCAATTGTTTAAAATCTATATCTGCAAGAAAAAATCCAACTAAAATTTTGTCATTATATATTGGCAAAAAGTAACTTAGATAATCATATTTCTTGGTTGCACCTGTTCTTAAAAACCACCTGGCACTATAGATATCTGATGTTTGAGGCTTTAAATATTGTATTATCACCTCAGTTTCCATATCTGCTGTTCCACTGCTGGTTTTACACTCCAAAACTTGATCATTGTAAGTATAGATTCTTCCTCCCACCATTCCTCTGGAACTTTGTAAAAATTCTTCAACCTTTTTACTCACAGTCATCCAGTCCCTTTTTTCAATGGCACTGATTAATTGAGGTCTCTCAAAGGACAGCTTTGCACCTTCTCCCATTACAGCCATTTGTTGTATAAGATTCTGGTACTGTTGTTCCATATGGGACTGGGAAAGAGCTGCATAATGACGATAATTATAGTTGGTAAGTATATAATATACCATTGCATTAACCACTAGAGAAAACAAACATAAGAATATAAATAAGGTTATTCTGATTCTTTTCCTTAGTCGCTGCACGGTCTTTCCTCCTTCTATTAAAACATGAGATTTGTCAAGTTCAGATAAAGTGATTTAACTGATTCTATCATGATAATATATTGTGTTCTACTGGAATAGCTTTTACAAAGTTATAGTTTCCCCAGCTTTTACAACTAGGGTTGTACCATTTAATGTAAGCCATATATTGATACTGGTTGGATTCTTAATATATTTACCGTTAATACTAAAAATTAACCGATGGAAAGCCTCAATATACTCATAAATTTCTATATTTGTTGCATACCAAATATCCGCTTTATACCCTACGCATTTGGCAAATTCTTCTATTATATGCCAATTATTTTGGGCTTCAAACTCATAACTATGACCCCATAAATAGAATAAATAAGGCGCTCTGGTAACTTTATCCTCCACGAATTTTTTACCTAATTCCATAAGCTTAGGACTATTATGATGACAAGTTGCAGGTAACTTCATCCAATCTACAGGTATCTTAAAATCGTAGGTCGACTCTACCGTTCTAGCATATACGATACCACAAGACTGAAGTGCAGCGATAACCTCTTCATTCCATGTACCAAAGGGGTAAGCCATTCCACGTACAATTGTTCCAAATTGTTCTTCGAGTGTTTCCCTATCTGCTATAATTTCTTTCATCATCATAGCTTGCGGCAATTGCTCAAGAAAGGGATGTGTGAAAGAATGTACTGCAACTTCCTGTCCTGAGCCATGAAAAGCTTCAGTAATCTGTTTTTCTGTCATTCTGCGGTGGATATGATCTTCCGGATAAATGGTTCCTTCCTTAGCATACAAGCCACTATTAATATTAAAAGTTCCTTTTAGTCCATATTGCTTCATAATATGAAGAAGTCGTATATCCTGTTCTACACCATCATCATAACTTAATGTAAGGGCTTTTTCTTTTCCTTCTGGAAATCTCAAATGTATCGTAGCCAAAACCTCACTCCTTTTCAGATAATATTCTTGTATCTTAATACGAATAGCTCCCTTTACTAATCCTTCCTGTGAATTACTTACTTATCTATCTCCAGCCTTTAGGAAGATATTGCATGGTATTGTCGATCATATCATCCACCAATACTTTAATTGCTTCCTCACTACTACGTCCTTTTACAAGGGGATCATTTAGAAATGCTTCATAAACCAGTGTCTTATCACAAGTTAGTGCTGCTTTTAAAGTTCTCTCATGGTTGTTAATATGTGGCATTATTAGTTCTTTGATATTTTCAGGTATCTCACCAGCTATAATTGGCTGGATAGAATCACGGCTAAACACAGCGTTTGTCTCAACAATAGCATCAGCAGGAAGATTAGGAATCTGTAACTGTGTATTAGGAATATTGACATTACTTATAACCTGACCTAATCCACATAAGCTCTTAATAAGCAGAACGCCTTCTTCTCCTGTTGGCTTTAACTCAATTGCTTCTTCTCCTTCTAAAAGACGCTTACTTTTTTCAAGACGGAAAGAAAGGTCCCCTTTTCTCCAATCAACAGTTGTTAAACCAAACTTCCAAGATTTAACGGTTTCAGGGTTCTTTAAATATTCCTCACCTGGCATAAATTCAGCTAAATGACGGTCACCAGCTGCAGCAATAAGACCATAACGATTAAATAAATCAAATTTAACTTTATGGGCACAATCAAAACTTGTATTTGCCCAATTCTTGTCATGTTCATTATAACCTTCTTCGAAGTGTTCTTCAATATATTGGCGATAAATTGGGAACAAATCCATTCCTCTGTAGGAGGCTTTGTCAAACCAGGTAAAATGATTAATACCAAGAACATTCGTTATAATATCACTTCTTTCCATATTTTCCATTCCTAAGGTTTCTTCACAAATTCCTTTTAAAACCTTTTGAGTTCCAAAGACTTCATGGCAGCACCCGAATGCTTTAATCTGTGGAAAGGTATGATACAGTGCTTTTACACACAATGACATAGGATTGGTATAATTAATAACCCAAGCATTTGGAGAGAATTCTTTAATGGCTTCTCCAATTGCTACAAACATAGGAATAGTACGAAGAGCACGGATAATCCCACCAGGACCAGTTGTGTCTCCTACTGACTGGTAGATACCAATTCGTTCCGGCAGATGTACATCAGAGTACATCTCATCAAATGTACCAGGTAAAATAGAAATAACCACAAAATCGCAACCTGTCAAGGTCTCTTCTAAACTAGAACAGGTAATATAGTTCCATTTTCCATCTGCATCATCTCTTTCTGTCAATCTATTACCAATAATCTCATTATTTCGTGCTGCTGCTTCATCAATATCAAAAAGACGGATTGTACCACTTAAGGAACTATCCATAGCAACATCTGTCATAAATGTCCAAGCCCATCCTCTTGAACCCCCACCAATATAGGCTATATTCAAATCCGTAACTTTATTGTCAACATAATTCATCCTCTGCATCCTCCTGGTAATAATATATTTTTTTTCGTGTAATAAAATCAGATAAATAGTTTCATCTGATTTCTATATTGCTTATAGTACAACATTAATGTAATATAATCTTATATTATTGAAGCTATTTTATTAAAAATTATACTTTTGAACACTGAAGGAGGTGCAGTTGTGGACCGATTGGTTTTTTCTGAAAAGATGGAGGGACTAGTTATTGATGAAGTAATTCGCAATCAGGAATCGAGTATGCCTATGAAGCATTTTCATGATACCTATGAGATGTATTTCCTATTAGAGGGTGAACGTTACTTTTTTATAGAACAGGAGACTTATCATGTTAAAAAAGGAGATATTGTTTTAGTCAATCGCCAGCAGATACACAAAACCAGCCAGGCAGGAAGCTTATATCATGACAGAATTCTAATACAATTAGAGGGAAGAATTCTAGAATCCTATATGAGGTTTACAGAAATCATTACCTTGGACGAATTATTTTCTGAATGCTATGGAGTCATCCATCTTACAGATTCACTTTGGAATAAAGCAAAAGAATTACTGTACGAAATTCGTGATGAAATCAGGGGAAAATCAGAAAAATGGGAAACCTTAATATATTTAAAATTGATAGAGTTATTTCTAATTATTTATAGATCTCGTAGAACTTCAGTTTTAAACACATCACCAAAAACTGTGCAGACTCCTAAGTATCAAAAGGTTCATGAAGTAGCAGAATATCTTCAGTATCATTGTGAGACAGATGAAAGTGTTGAAGCTTTAGCTAAACGCTTTTATATAAGTAAATCCTATCTAAGCCGCATCTTCAGGGATGTAACAGGCTTTTCTGTCAATGAATATCACAACATTGCAAGAATTAGAAAAGGTCAGAAGTTACTGCTAAACAGTAGCTATTCTATAACAGAAATATCCGAAATATTAGGTTATGAAAATGTAACTTATTTTGATAGAGTATTTAAAAAACATTCTGATGTAACACCACTTAACTATAGAAAAAACATCAAAAGAATGTAATAATACAGGAATAACAATTAGGCAAATAAAGGAGTATGAATATGTATACAGCAGAGTATTTTATTAAAAATTTAGACATGAAAGCTCATCCAGAAGGTGGGTTTTATAAAGAAATTTATACCTCAGAAGAGCATATAACCGCAAATGAATTAAGTGTTAATTTTGAAGGCTCACGTATACTTTGGACAAGCATTTATTTTTTGCTAAGAGATGGAGAAGTATCCAATTTTCATAGACTTAAATCAGATGAAATGTGGTATTATCATGGAGGTTCACCCTTAACTATATATATGATCAGCCCTAAGGGAGAGCTTATTACTGAACAACTTGGACTCAATGTTTTAGCTGGCGAAAAGCCTCAAGTATTAGTGCCTAAAGATTATATATTTGGTTCTGCTATGAATAATGAAGGGTATGCTTTAGTTGGTTGTATGGTTTCGCCTGGATTTGAATTTAGAGACTTTGAGTTATTTAATAGAACGGATCTACTGGAAAAGTATCCTCATTATCAGCAGATTATTCATAAACTTACTGTAGAATAAGCGATAAGTAAAGTACAGATTAAGCAGCTTTAGGCAAGGCCTGTCCTTACCAAAAGCTGCCATTTCAATGAAGTAAATATTTATAATAATGACCTCATAAAAAATTATGGATTGTTCTTAGTCTGTCAATCACAATATTCAGTTCTTCTTTTGTGGTATACCTTCCCAGACTGAATCGTACTGCTCCTCTAGCAACTTCATATGGAATGTTCATTGCTTCTAAAACAGGAGAGATCGATACCATCCCTGAATGGCATGCAGATCCTGTAGAAACAGCATACTCCTCTCCCAGCCATGTCAATACATCTGTACCATTATATCCAATAAAGCTTAAGTTTAAAGTATTTGGCAGCCTATTCTCCCAGTCGCCGTTTAATTTAATTTTATCCCCAAAGATATCCTTAAGTTCCTTATAAAAGTATTCTGTCAACTCTTTTACTGTACTATCTTTAAGTGCTGCTTCTGCAAGTTCACAAGCTTTTCCCAAAGCAACATCAAAAATTACATTTTCTGTACCTGCACGTCTGCCTAGTTCATGTCCTGCACCATGAATCAAGGGCTCAATTTCAATACCTTTTCTTGTATACAGTGCACCTATTCCCTTAGGTGCATAAAGTTTATGACCTGCTATAGTTAAAAAATCAACGCCAAGTTCCTCTACATCAATCGGGACCTTTCCAACTGACTGAGACGCATCCGTATGAACCAGTACGCCATGTCTATGGCATATTTCAACCAATTCTTTTATTGGCTGAAGCACTCCTGTCTCATTATTTGAGTGCATAATGGTAGCCAATATGGTATTCTCGGTTATTAATTTCTCCAGATTTGAGTAATCTACCCTTCCATCATGATGAACAGGCAGATAGGATATCTGATATCCATTTCTCTCTAAATAATGGCATGGATTTAGAACAGCGGGGTGTTCTATAGAAGAGGTTATGATGTGACCACCTTGTCCGCTAAAGGTATAAGCCACACCCTTTATGACGGTGTTATTGGATTCACTTCCCCCACTGGTAAAGGTTATCTCATCAGCATTACAATTGAGGAGATGTGCTACCTGACAGCGTGCCTTTTCTACAGCTTTTTTATTGGATATTCCTAGTTTATGATTACTGGAAGGATTCCCGTAATTCCCATATACATAGGGTATCATTGCATCTGCCACTTCTCTGTCTATGGGGGTAGTGGCATTGTAGTCTAAGTAAATCATAAATATATTCCTCTCTATGTCTGTTTTTTGTGTTTTTTATTTTCTGTTTTTTATTTTCTGTTTTTTATTTTCTGTTTTTTATTTTCTGTTTTTTGTCTTTTTTATTTTCTATAATTCGTTACATTA
>DALYNO010000213.1:0-7079 GCA_031975295.1 Anaerocolumna sp.
GCTCCCGTGGCTCCTGTGGCTCCAGTGGCTCCTGTGGCTCCCGTAGCTCCCGTGGCTCCCGTGGCTCCCGTGGCTCCTGTTGGACCTAGCGGACCGGTAGCTCCTGTTGCACCTGCTATACCGGTGGCACCGGTGGCTCCTATAGCTCCAGCGGCTCCAGTTCCACCAGTTGGACCTGCTGGACCTATTAGACCATCTGCCCCTGTGGCTCCAGTGGCTCCTGCTGGACCTGTATCACCTGCTGCTCCTGTTGGACCTGTGGCTCCTGTTGGACCTGTGGCTCCAGTGGCTCCTGTTGGACCTGTTGGACCACCTGCCGGGCCTGCTGCTCCTGTTGGGCCTGTTGGACCTGTTGGACCTTGCATTTCGGAAGCGTTCAGAGCATTTTGCATTTTATTTTTATAGAAAAGCTGATTTTGGGATATGGTATCAATCATATTTCTTACACTTTCGTTAGCGGCAAGAACATCTGCTACAGTAGCAGGAGGTCCGCTAATTCCAGGTAAGGTGCCTAGAATATATTGTAATTTTTCACCTTCGGTATTTAATATATGGCTTAAACCAAGTTCTTCCATGGCGATAGATGATAAAATTTGATTAATAACATCCTCACGGGTAAAAGCTGGGCTTATGGTCGGAAAACTGGGTTGTGACATAAAAAGAATCTCCCTTCCTTTCATTTTCATTGAAGATTAATGATTAGAGACATGCCGTCCCATCTCTTATAGTAACTCTAATCGTTTTTGTGAAGGTTTATAATGATTTGCTCTAAACGATTGCTCATATGCTATTTTTGCATGGTCAATTTTTCCAAGTTCCTCATAACATCTTCCAATATAATAATAGGCACAAAAACTGCCATTGCCATTTTTGATCAGATAATTAGGATTATAATCGCCTAAAACAAGACAATAACTGAATGCTTTTAAACTTTCATCAAATTGATTCTCTCGGAACAATATAATGCCACGATAAAAATGCAATTCTACATAGTCTGGATATAATTCAATCGCTTTTTCAATACCTTTTAATGCACTTTCTATATGATCAGTATTGATTAGAATATCATATTTCAATTTATATAATAATGCAGGAGGCAGCTTCTTTTGTAAGATGAATCCACCTATGGCATTGTTTACACACGAAAATGCTCTCTCTGTGTCATTTAATCTATATAATTCTGCTGCTATATGATAATCTATCCAGGGATTATCTGTATTCAACTCTTTGTCTTTCAATAATAGTTTTAGATTTCTAAATGCCTTATCTGCAACAAGTTCTTTTTGATAACCCGTATGTTTAATACTGAAATCTTCACAAATTCCATTTGTCTTAGTTACATCCTTATCATCACAAGTCAGCCTCTCATGAATAATTCCTTCAAAGTAATAACCTTTATTGTTAGGAAACAATCTATTATGATAAGAGATATAGTCATGTTCCGCTTCAATAGCCTCTCCACTCAATAAATGTATCATTTTCACTAATAAGGCCTCACTGCTTTCTTTAAGGGACTTTTTTAATCTATTTTTGTCAGGAGCAACTAATTCTTCATCTCCATCCATCCAAAGAATCCAGTCAGAAGTCGCTGCATCTATACAATAATTTCGAGCAGCACTAAAATCCTCTGTCCAAGTATACGAGTAGACCTGGGCGCCAAATTCTTTACAAATATCAATTGTCTTATCACTGGATCCAGTATCAACAACTATAATTTCATCCACCACATTTATGGTACTACTAAGACAGCGCCTTATATTTTTTTCTTCATTTTTTACAATCATACATAAACTAATTGAACACACGACTAGACCGCCTTCATAATATTGTTACTCACATCATATTATGTTGGTTTTTTTTATTGGTTACGACAAAATAATAATAAATATTTTACTCACAGTCATGAATTTCCTTCATATGATATATGGTAATATTCTAAAATTTGCTTGCATAGTTGCATATCTACACTTACTTATATATATGGAATTAAATATAAGGATATTTAATACATTTTCATAATGCACATGCAGGAAAGGGGAATTTGTGATTTCTATTAGCTTAGCAATGATCGTAAAAAATGAAGAACAGACTATAGAGCGCTGCCTTAATTCCGTATCCAAAATCGTGGATGAAATTATAATAGTAGATACTGGCTCCACAGACAAAACCAAAGAGTTGTGCTTAAATTATACAAATAAAATCTACGATTTCAAATGGATTGACGATTTTTCTGCTGCAAGAAATTTTTCCTACAGCCATGCCACGAAAGATTATATTTTATGGTTAGATGCTGATGATATCCTTCTTCCTGAGGATATTATAAAATTCTTAGAATTAAAAAAGAGCCTTGACAAGGGTATTCATGTGGTTATGATGAAATATGCCACTGGTCATGATAACAAGGGCAACGTTATCTTTTCCTATTACAGAGAACGTCTAACGAAAAGAGCATGTCAGTTCAAATGGATGGAGCCGGTTCATGAGCACTTAGAAGCTGGTGGAAGAGTTTTTAGCTCAGACGTTGTGATTACTCATGCAAAGCCTTATACAGCAGAAGAAAAAAGTACAAGGAACATAGAAATATATGAAAACAACTTAAAGAAAGGCATACCATTATCAGCGAGAGGAACATACTATTATGCCCGGGAACTAAAAGATCACAAACGATTTGGAGCAGCAATACAACAATTCACTGCATTTCTGGATTCAGGTTTAGGCTGGGTTGAGGATAATATAAACGCCTGCAGTGAACTTGGCAAATGCTATCTAGAAATTAATCAGTCCGTAAAAGCCTTAGAATCCTATTTTAGAAGTTTTGCATATGATAAACCAAGAGCAGAGTTATGTTGTCAGATAGGATATTACTATCAGAACAAAGAAGATTATAAAAGTGCTGCCTTTTGGTTCCAATTGATTTTCACCTTGGAAAAACCTGATAATATCTGGGGCTTCATTCAGTTAGAATGTTGGAACTATATTCCATATATTGAATGTGCAGTATGCTATGATAGGCTTGGTGACTATAGAAAAGCACAGGAATTTAATAATCAGGCACTTCTAATTCAGCCAAATTCCATTTCTGCTCTTAAAAATAAAGTTTATTTAGAATCCAAAATAGAAGAAGAAAATAGATAAAGGAGTTAATCTTATGTCCCTTCCAAATTTTCCAAGCATTAGCCCTGAAATCACTAGGGAAAAGGCATTAAATATGATTTTAGCATCTATTGCAATGGAAGAGCTTGGACTTAGCCATATCATAAATGCCGAAGGTGAAAAAATTCAATATGTTCTCAATGATATGGTTGAGAATACAGGCTCGGGAGCTAGTTTAAATGACATATTAAGTGTCAATAAAAGTGTAGAATCTTTATTAGAAGTCTTAATGCAGAGTCAGGCATTTCTAAAAAATAAAATGGAAAAAGTTTTAGACATCATGGAATCTGAAATAGGTCCTACTGGACCGGCTGGACCTACCGGTCCCACAGGCCCTACTGGAATGAAAGGTGCTACAGGCACTACTGGTGGAACAGGTGCAACTGGACCCATAGGTCCTACCGGCGCAACTGGTCCTACTGGTCCAAGAGGCTGTATTGGTCCTGCTGGTCCCATTGGTCCCATTGGGCCAACTGGAAACACTGGTCCTATTGGTCCTGCTGGTCCTAGAGGCTGTATTGGTCCTACTGGTGCCATAGGTCCCACTGGTGCTACTGGTCCTGCTGGTGCTACGGGTCCTATTGGTCCTGATGGCCCCACTGGCAGCTCTGGCCCAACTGGTCCCACTGGTCCCACTGGTGCTACTGGCCCTGCTGGTGCTACGGGTCCTATTGGTCCTGATGGCCCCACTGGCAGCACTGGTCCTACTGGTCCCACTGGTGCTACTGGCCCTGCTGGTCCTAGAGGCGCAACCGGTGCTACAGGACCTACTGGCAAAACAGGCAATACCGGTCCTAGAGGATATAAAGGTTCAACAGGTACTACTGGAGATACTGGACCTGCTGGACCAAAAGGTTCCACAGGGCCAATCGGTCCGCCTGGACACACAAAAGATTGTTTGGGTTCTTTTAGCGAACCAGATCTAAATTATGTATGGAATAGTAATTCAGCTTTCCCCTGGAAATGTAATTTCATTAATGGAAACTGTATTGATTACAACTGTTGTAATATCTATTTAGCACCAAGTAATTATTATTTTATTTCATTTACTATAACTATTCTATCCCTTCGCTCAAACGTTCAGAATAATTCCAATCCCTTCCCTAATAATCGAAACAATAACTGGAATTGGAGTATGAACCAGCCACCCATAAATAACAATCAATATAATAACAACAATAATACTACTTCTCAGAATGTAACAATTATTTTATCTGCAACCTGTCCTAACTCTCAATCTGATTTATTCCACTATTACAAGGTACTGCCAAACAATATTAACGCTCCAATCAGCATTTCTTCTGGTGGCATTCTTTACTCTACCTATGAATACACGGAACCAGTAAATTTATCCGTAGCGTTGAAATCTACCTCTACACTTATTACTGGTCAGTCCAATTTATCCATTGTCCAATGCTAAATTATATGGCTGCTGCCAAGGCATATCTGTACAGCAGCCTAATTCATTGAACAACACTTCTTTATGCTTTTACACCAATACTTCTCTGACCAATATACTTACTTCTCTAAGTACTTTCTCATCTGTTTTTCTAATTTTTTTCTATTTGTATCATATGATTGGGAGGAACTATAATAGGTTTCATCAAAAATAGCATCTGTATACAATTTCATTAAGTCTATGGTAAGGTTATTATTGTTTAAATAATTAGCTGGATTACTAATTTCTGATATTCCCTGTAAATCAACTATTTTAACATCCAATCTATCACTGCATTGCTTTATAAAATACTCCTTAGCATACATAATTGCATCGAATTCATCAGTTGTTAGATTTGTCCAGTACGCTACGGTATAAGGCATAAAACCAAATATTAGTGTCTGATTTGATTTTAACTGTGAAAATAGAAGTTTAAGATAGCTGTCAATATAATCTTCTATTGGTTTCGTTGCATAAGATTCATCTTCCCTTAGACTTCTTTTATTATTTATGACCGCCTTATTAATATTTGTAATAGAAGGTGTTTTTATAAAGTCTTCCATATGGAGTTCTTTATTGACACCCTTAGCCAAATGGATAACCGGCTTAGATGCAAGTTTCCACTGAACCACTTTATCTATTTCTGTTCCATCCATCATAGGAATCGGCAAAGTCTTATTCAGCTTAAAAGCAGTATCAATAACAGTATTTAGAATGATATACCGAAAGCATATCTCATAGTTAAGTAAGTATTTTATATCATCTAATCTGCTTGTATTGTATAGATACTTAGGGAATTTTACGGAAGATAAATTCAAATCTTTATCTTCCAAAAAATCTTCTGGATTTACATTAATAAAGTACAAGTCTGACTTACTATTTTCCTGAGCAAGCGTATATAACAAAAGCACATCAGCTAAATTACTATCCTCTATACCTAACTGAACAGGCCTTCTTTCATGATAATTTCTTATATAAAGCATATCCATATAGTTATCACTGTCCATACCAAGAATTGTCATATCATGTTTGTAATTCTTCATAATTCCAAGATTTGCATATCTAGGTTCCATTAGTTTTTTGTCATTGCTGATATTACGATAATATAGAAAAGGATCAATATAAAATACAACTGCTATTGTTAACACCCCAAAAAAGATAAAAGCCATAAGCAGAGCTGCCAGCCATTTATTCGCTTTAATTACCATATATATAACCTTGCCTTTCCAAAACAATACATGAATCCTGCAAATTAAGGACTAAAACAAAAATTCTAATCTAGTCATATGAATTACAATGATTAGCAATAATAATCCTAAGCCCATTGCTGAGATAGTGGTAAATGATACACTCTTCATCATTTCTTTTGTGTTTTTACCAAAGAAACATATGCCTATGCCAAGTAAGAAATATACCAGAAAATATACAATATTTATAAGATTAGGGAAATACAGACTTCCTTCTGCTGTAAGTCTGCTAATCTCATCAATGCCCAAATTGTTAAAATTTATTAAGCCTTTATATCGCTGAACAGCTTTAGAAATACTCTCTGTGGAAAGTAATATAAATAACAAATTGATTGTTAAAAAGGTTAATCCTCCTCTAATTCGCTTAGGGATATGGCGGATTAACTTACCAAACAGGGTTCCTAAACAAAGTAAACAGCCATATAGGAATCCACATATAAGCACATTAAGGGAATTACCAAACCAAAAACTTCCAATTATTATTGATGTAATTATAGCAATGCATGATATTACTATATTCTTGCGCTTAGAGGTTAAGGGGGTATAAATTAAATCCCTTATTATACCTGTAAGACTTGTGTGCCAACGATTTGTAAATTCTGACAGACTTGTTGCTTTGTAGGGTGATAAAAAATTAAAAGGTATTGAAAGCCCAAACATTTTACCAATTCCAGCTGCCATATCACAATATCCACTACAATAAAAATAAATTTGAAATGTAAAAGAAAGCATTGTAAACCAAGTAGTTAAAAGTCCTGGATTATTTATATTCATCCCGTTAAAAAAATATATATAGAAGGAATCTGCTAGAACCACCATCTTAAACAATCCAATTATCAATATGTAGATTCCATAAGCTACATGATCAAAAGACTCTTCCTTCTCATTTGCTATTAAATTATCCTCAGCTTTATAAACAGGACCTATTACGAAAGATGGAAAGAAAGTACATTTTAGAAAATAATCCAATGTTATAATTGTTCCTATATCTTTTTTGTAAGCTTTCAGCAGGTAAGAAATTTGAATAAAGGTAAGAAAACCTATTCCCAAAGGTAACACCAACTCCAAAGCAACAATATCCTGAGGAAAATACGCCTCCAGACTGGTAATTGGTAAAGCTGCATTCTTAAGAACTAACAATCCAAGCATATTGACTGCAATACCAATTATGAAAAAGAACTTGGAAAGACCCGTGGTTTTGACGATAAGAACAGAAATTATCATATTTAAAGTAATGGATG